>JBILYJ010000194.1:0-8706 GCA_044377795.1 Reyranella sp.
TCGATGTGGTCCCGCATCCCTTCGCTGGCGACCAGGGCATCGAAGAATTTCCCCTCGTTCTCCCGCCCCAGGGGACTGCCGGGCCAGGTCCGGACATGGAGATCGCGAAAAGCCGGCCAGAGCGTGTCGAAGTCGCTGTATGCGACCCGCACCTCGAAGCCTCGTGCCGGCAGCGCCTCGAGCCGGCTGCGGATGCGGCGCAGCCGCGCGCCATCTTCCGTGGCCTGCCCGGGCCGCAGGTCTCGTACGGCGACGGGCGTCTCGATGTGCGTGCGCACCGTCCAGTCGTGACGCGCCTGCGCGGCATTCACGATCTGGAACGTCGTCGGATCGCGGCTGCAGAATTGCCGGAGGTCGAGCACGTCCCAGCGGTCGGCGTGGACGTGAAGGAAGTCGAGGATGGCGGTGACGGCGCGGCCTCTGTGAACGCCCGCCCGTACCAGGAAATTCTGATAGTCGGCGAGGCCCGCAGCGATGGTCTCGGCGACGGTAACGCCGGTGCCGAACGATCGCGTGCGCCGAAGGCAGAGCGGCGCCAGGGCTGCGATCCGGCCCTCCGTCGCATCGCGAGCCACGACGATGAACAGCCCGTCGCCGGCCCGGCAGTGTCGGAAGAAAAGAAAGCTCCATTCCCAGCGATAGAATATCTCCGGGAATTCCATCGCACCGACGAGCTCGTTCCACTCCGACTGCAGGCGTTCGAACGCTTCGACCGACGTGACGAGTTCGACGGACAGGGCCATGTCAGGCCCGCCCCGGTTTGCGCGACATGTAGTAGATCCACGGATTGGGATCCCGTGGCAGGCGCGGATCGTCGCCCGGCACGAAGTCACCGCTCTCGTTTCCGGCGCAGGCAATGTCGACCATGCCGAGGCGTCGTAGTTCGGCCACGCCGATGTCGGGCCGCACATAGTGGAGCGCAGACGAGCGGAAGGAATGGGTGCCGTCATGGACGCGGCCGGAGGCAAGCGGCATGCGGTACTGCAGCAGGCCGTTCTTCGCCCAGAACACGCTCGACCATTTGAACGAGCGCAACGTCTCGCGCAGGCTTGCGTGAATACGGAAGCGGAAGCGGTCGACGATCGCCGGCAGATAGTTGGCGTTGTGGCTGGAGAAGACCATCAGGCCACCGGGCCGCAGGACGCGGTACATCTCGCGGAGCGCCTTCGTGCGCTCGCGTCGGTCGAGATGATCGATGCCGTTGTAGCTGAACAGGACGAAGTCGAAGCTTTCGTCGGCTGCGAACTCGAGGCGGCGCGCATCGGCCACGGCGAACCGGAAGGAAGGAAACGCCAGCTTGCAGTGCTCGATCATGGCGGCCGAGTAGTCGATGCCGAGATAGCTCCTGGCGAGCGGGGCGAAATGGCGGGTGGTCCGTCCGCCGCCGACACCGATGTCGAGCATGTCCATCGTGCCGAGCGAGGGGCCGAGTTGTGCCAGCAGCGTCTGCTCCGGCTTCTGCAGCCCGTCGGGCCGGGCATAGAGCGCCACGATGTCCGGCGACTCGTAGGTGGATTGGGTGAGGTCATGGGCAAAGCCGGTCATGCCTTGCCCCATTCGGCATCCCAGTCGGTGATCGTGCCCATGCGGCCGATCGTGCCGAGTTGAACAGGCAAGATCCGGTCAACGAGACCGGCCGGCAGGAGACGACGCAGAGCCAGCACGAAGCGCAGATAGGACCGATCGAAGTCGAACGGGTGGCGCCGGTGACCGCCCCTCATGCTTGCGATCAGCCGGTCGGGATAGCTGCGCGTCGCCACCAGTGACGGGGCATTCTGGCTCACGAAGGCCGCCAGCATGCGACGCTTGTCGGCCAGTTCCTGCGGCGACAGCCGTAGCTTGAGGATCGTGCGTCGGTCGACTCCGTCCGGCGGTCCGTTGTAGGCAACAAGGCCGAACAGCCAACGCGCGGTGAGGGCCAGGATGCGGTGCGGCGTGTGCACGAGCGAGACATACGGGCTGTATTCCGGCGCCTCGAACACCGCGAACCGGTCGGCCGGCGTGAGCAGCCGATCGATCAGTGCCGCAACCATGTCGTGATGGATGTGGCCGCCCTCGAAGGCCGGCATGACGAGCACGGTCGGCCTGAACTCGTCGATGATGCCGCGCAGGAAGGCTGCAGCCTTGTGCAGCTTCTCTGGATCGCGAGTCTCGAGCGGCGGCATGAGATCGAAGAAGCGCAGGTCGTCCTCGCCAAGGCCAGCGACGCTCCAGGCGGCGCGCGCTTCCGCCTTGCGTCGCTCCGGCAAGCCCGGCGTTTCGTCACGCGCGAGATAGACCACGCGCGTCACGCCACCCAGGCGGCTGTTGCGCAGACCAAGCCCCCCGGCGGAGATGACGCAATCGTCCTCGTGGGGGGCCAGGATCAGCAGCCGGCCTGGCGCATCCCAGGAGATCCAGCGCTCGATCATGCGGACGCGCAACAGAGCGAGGGCGGCGAGTGCCAGCAGCATCGAATAGAAGAGTGCGAAGGGCAGGGAGATCCACCGGGCGCCGGGCATGAGCATTGCCAGCCAGAACAGGAAGGCGACGGCGGCAAGAAATGCCACGACGATCGACGGCCGGAAATCGATTCGGAGCTTCATTCGATCGCGGAGCCCATTCCTCCAACACCTATGCTATCAATTGCCCCGGTACATCAAGCCCTTGCGAATCAGTGGACGAGCCGTTGCGCCTTCTTCACGTCGTTCCGACCTATCTGCCGGCGGTTAGATATGGCGGGCCGATCCGTTCCGTCCATGCGCTCTGCCGGGAACTCGCCGCGGCCGGCCATGACGTGCAGGTGTTCACCACCAGCGTCGACGGCCCGTCCGACAGCGACGTGCCGCTGATGACTCCGGTCGACGTCGACGGGGTGAAGGTCACCTATTTCCCGAGCCGTATGCTACGCCGGCTCTACTGGTCCCCGCCGATGGGGCGCGCCCTTGCGGCATCGACCGGCGGCTTCGATGCCGTACACCTGCATTCGGTCTTCCTGTGGCCGATCCTCGCCGGAGCCCGCGCAGCGCGCGCCCACGGTGTCCCGTATGTGATCTCGCCCAGGGGCATGCTCGTGCCCGAGCTGATCCGGCGGAAGAGCCGCTGGGTCAAGGAAGCCTGGATCCGCCTGGTCGATCGTCCCAATCTGGAGGCCGCCGCCGCGGTCCATGCGACGTCGACCATCGAGGCGCAGCACATTGCGAGCTTCGGCTGGCGCCTGCCGCCCATCGCGATGATTCCGCATGGTGTCGACGATCCGCCGCCGCCCTCGAAGGCGGCGCTGTCCCCTGACGTGGCCGCCGCGATTGCAGGCGGTCCGATGGTTCTGTCGTTTGGGCGGTTGAGTTGGGAGAAGGGGCTTGACCGCGTGATCGCTGCCCTGGCCGAAGCGCCCGCGGTGCGGGCGGTCATTGCGGGCGACGATGGCGGCCATGCCGGGTTCCTGGCTTCGGAGGCGGCCCGCCTCGGCGTCGCCGACCGTGTGACGATCATCGCGCGCCATGTTTCGGGTGCCGACAAGGAGGCGCTGTTCGCGGCGGCGCGCCTGTTCGCGATGACGTCGCTGTCGGAGAATTTCGGCATCGCCGCGTTCGAGGCCATGCGACGGGGCGTGCCGGTTCTCGCCACACCCGATGTCGGCATGTCGGAGATCGTGCGCGATACGCAGGCGGGGCTGGTGGTCGACCCGACGCCGTCCGCCATTGCAGCGGGTTTGCGGGCGATGTTCGGCGATCCCAACCTTTGCCGCCGGCAGGGCGAGGCGGGGCGAACGCATGTCATCGAGCACTATGGCTGGCCTGCCGTCGCCCGGCGGATGGCCGAGCTCTACCGTTCGATCGCAGGCGCAGCGCCGCCGGGAGCCGCCGCATGACGGAGTTGTTCGAGACGAGCCCGTTCGATCCGGTGAAGGAGCGCCGCATCGTCATCATCGCAGACTGGTTGCCGCCGGATTTCGGCGCCGTGGGACAGTACATGCAGATGCGCGCGCAGCGGCTGGCAGAGCAGGGGCACGATGTCACGCTGGTCGGACTAGCGACAGGGTCCGGATCGAAGGCACATCGGGAAAGAGGCAAGGGGAGCCTGACGGAAATCCGACTTTCGGCCCGCCCGGTCCCCCGTGGGTCGCTCCTGCGCCGGATGCTGTGGACGATCGCCACGAACGTGCGCCTGATCCTCGCAGCCTTGGGGCCGCTGCGGGCGGCCGACGGCATCCTGTTCACGGGCTCGCCGCCGTTCCTCATCCATCTTCTGGTGCCCCTGAAGCTGCTGTGGCGCGGGCGGCTCATCTACCGGATCACCGATTTCCACCCGGAATGCCTGATCGCTGCGCAGGACCGACCCTCGCGGGCTCTGAACCTCTTGCTGGGACTGACGAACTTCTGGCGCCGCCGTGTCGATGGCTTTGAGGTTCTGGGCGAGGACCAGCGGCGGCGTCTGAACGTCACCGGCGTTCCGGCCGAGCGGATTGCCCTGGTGCGGGACGGCTCTCCAGTGACTTTTGTGCCGGGTGATCCGGTCGAGCCCCTGCCTGCGGACCTCGCCGGCAAGTGCGTGTTGCTCTATTCCGGCAACTACGGCGTCGCCCATGAGGTCGAGACTGTCGTGCGCGGCTACGAGCTTCACCACAAGCAGGGAAGCGGGCGTGTCTACCTGTGGCTTTCTGCCACAGGGGCCGGTGCGGACGAGGTTGCCGGCCAACTCGCGACCGCTGGCCTGCCGTTCCATCGGTCATCTCCCGTCGCGCTGGAGAAGCTGGCCGGCTTGCTGCGTGCGCCTGCCGCGCACCTCGTGACCCTGCGTGATTCTTTCGTCGGCTATGTCATGCCGTCCAAAATTTACGCTTGTCTGGAATCAGGCAGGGCGGTGCTTTTCGTCGGCAGTGCCGATTCCGATGTGGATCTGCTCGCTCGCTCGGGAGCCGGAGGATACTGGCGGGTTTCATGTGGCGACTTCAAAGGCTTCGCGGCAGCCCTCGAATCGCTGGCGGATCAATCTAAACCTGCATGCTCCGACCCTTCATCGCAGAAGACATGAAAGACGAGCCCCAGGATTGATGTCCGGATTCCTCTGTTTGCGTTTTTGCTGCAGCTTGTTCTGGGATTTTGCCACAATTACCTGCCAAGGTTTATCGTGATCCAGGTGTTCGTGGGTCGCGGCTTCTGGCGTAGGACATAGAAAATCAAGGTCGGCCAGGGGGCTTGGCTTTCTGCACGTAATTCGCTAATTTGTTCACTGGCTTGGGTGGGACCAGATCGAGCTTCTCGAGTTGGGCCAAGTGGGTGTGATACCTCCGCAAAATTGACCATGTCGTCACAAGATGCATGGTTGGGTTGGGTTTTATGGCAAAAATTGCACTCCGGACGCAGGGTTTCGCGGCTATCTCGGTCCTCCTTTGGGCCGCGAGCGCGGCTGCGCAGGTCGGTCCCGAGGTCGCGCAGGCGCCTCCGGGCGCCTCCCAGCCGGCCGGAGGTCCCAGCCAGCAGGGAATGGGCCCGATGCAGGGAGCCGGCCCGATGCAGGGGGCAGGCCCTGGTGGAGCCGGGTCCGACGGTGGTCCCGCTAGCGATCCCCAGCAGGCTCAACAGGCTCCGCAACAGGGTGGCGGTCCGCTGCAGAACGCCGGCCCGTTGCAGGGCTCCGGTCCAATACAATCGGCCGGCCCGCTTCAGAGCGCGGGTCCTCTCCAGAGCGCTGGACCGTTGCAGAGCAACGGCCCGCTGCAGAACGCCGGTCCGCTGCAGAATGCGGCGCCCTTGCAGAACACTGCTCCGGATGGCGGCCCCCCGGGCAGCATTGACGGCTTGGCAACGGCCGGGGACCCCCTGATTCCGCCACCCAACGACCAGCAATACGCCGGCCCGGCCTGGCAGGATTACATTGCCGGACGGTTGGGTCAGCCCGGAGGGACCTCGGGCCCGACCCTCGCCGGATTGGTGAATATCCTTCCGCCGCCTCCGCCGCCGCCGTCCACGCCGGTCGTGAATCCGCCACCCCCGTTTCCGCCGTTCCCGGGGCCGCCTGGGCCGCTTCCACCGATCTATGTCCCGACGAATCCCGAGCAACAGAGCCCGAGGTAGTGTCCGGGGGTGTCTGCGGGGAAGTTTTTTCCAGCCGACCCTCGGACCGCTGCCTGGATGGCCACAAGCGCCCATGATAATTAGTGCGAATCGATCGCAGCTGATCTGGTTTCCGCTTGTCGGCTGGGCCCTGCTGACGTGCGCGGGATCGGTTGCGCATGCCCAGATGGAATCGGCGTCGCCAGCGGCGGAGATTCTCTTCGAGCAGACACCTGCTGTCGATATTCCGGCGGACGTGCCGGTATCCTCGGCGGCGCCCGGCCTGGGCACGGGCGAGGTCGGCATCGCCGTCGGCGCATTCACCCTCTACCCGTCGATCGAGGTGCAAGCCGGGTACGACAGCAACGTCTACGCCACGTCGGCGCCGACGGTGGGGTCGCCCTATACGCTCATCAAGCCGATCGTGGAGCTGAGATCTGACTGGCTCAACCACGCGCTGCGCGTGGCGGCCGGCGGCGGCTTCGGATTCTACTCGAATGCAAGCTCTCAGAACTACTGGAACGGCTACGTCCAGGCGGACGGACGGCTCGACATCCAGGAGGATTTCTATGTCACCGGGCTCATCGGCGTCCGGCGTCAGACGGAAGCGCTCGGCACGCCCAACGCGTTGATCGCCAGCTCGCCGACCGTAGTCGATTCCCTTCCGATGCAGATCGGCCTTTATCAGCGTTTCAACCGTTTCTTCTATGACGCCAAGGTCTCGGCAACCCGCTACCGGTACATCGACAACAGCATCATCTCCGTGGGCGGCCTGCCGGGCGCCAGCCGGGATCGCTGGGAATACGAACAGCGGGTTCGGATCGGTTATGAAGTCATAGATGGCATCGATTTTTGGGTATCACCCGGCCTGAACCAGCGAATCTACGACCAGTTCATTAATGCCTTTGGGCAGCAACGCGATTCGAATGGCTGGTATCTTGCCGTCGGAACGACCGTCAAGTTCACGGAAAAGACCAGCCTGGAAGGTTTTGTCGGCTACACGAACCAGACTTTCCTGGCGGATGGCTCTACCACTCCGGCCTTTACGTTCGGATTGACCGGCACCTGGAATGGCTATGAGCCGCTGACGATCCGGCCGGCTTTTATGAGGTCCATCAACGAATCCGCCTACAGCAACTACCAGAACTATGTCTCGACGACGCTTGGTGTCGACTTCGTCTACGACATCCATGATGCCTGGAAGTTGGTGGGTGGTACGGGCTTCAATATTGCGCAATACAACCCCGTGCCCGGCACCGGTGTGGGGCCGCGTACCGATTACTACTGGCGCGCGTCTCTGGGTTTGCTGTATTCCCTGCGCCCGCAGGTCCAGATCGGCCCCCTGTACGAACACACCAGCGGATCGTCGACCAACGTTGCCGACGGTGGTCCGTCGTTCACCAGGGAAGTGATCTCTATTCGAGTCGTTGGAGCGCGGTGATCCGGTGAATCTGACTAGTTTCCTCTCCCGCTGCCTCGGGCCGCTCCTTGTAGCAATGGCACTGACTCTTGGTGCCTGCGATCCGCAGCCGCCGATGTCGACGGCGACCATCCAGCAGCCCTCGCAGGGGACGCAGAACCTGCGGCTCGGCGAGTATCGCGTTGCGCCGGGTGACCGGTTGCGCGTGACCGTCCTGTCGGATACCGAGCTGTCCGGGGAGTACGAGGTCGACTCGACCGGCATGATCTCGCCGCGCATGGCGGGCCGGGTGGTCGTGCTGGGCATGACGATGCCGGAGATCGAGACGATGCTGGCCGACCGCTATCGTTCGGGCGGCTATCTCCGCAATCCGCGGATGAGCGTCGACCTGGTGTCTCGGCGTCCGTTCTACATCATCGGTGAGATCAGCCGTCCGGGATCGTTCCCCTACGTGTCGGGGATCAACGTTGTGCAGGCGATCGCAATCGCCGGTGGATATACGCGACGCGCTTCGAAGACGCGCATCACCATCCAGCGGTTCAATGCGCAGCAGGGGCAGGAAGAGACGGTTACGGAAGATTCCCCGGTGGGGCCGGGCGACATCATCCGGGTGCCGGAGCGTTGGTTCTAAAGGTTGGCGTAAGGCGTTGAAGTAGGGCGTTTGGCGTAAGTCTTGGGGATGGGCGGCGTGGGGCCGCCCGTCGGATGGGTGGCGTACAGGATGCGGTCACGCAAGGGACCGATGGTGTGCGTTACGCAATCGGTTGTAGTCGCGAGTTGTCTTTTTCGCGGAGTATAGTGGGATGGGATCGTTGCCTAGGGCGGACCACATGGTGGATGAGCCGAACCGGACTCGAATGGTGCCCGCATCGGAAGTGGCGCTCGCGCCCGTGCGTCCTGTCGAGTCGCCGAACGAACTGTGGGAATGGCTGCGACTGCTCAACCGCCGCAAGGCGTTGATCATCGGATGCGGCCTTATCGCGACTGCGCTCATGGCGCTCGTGATCGCCCAGGCCACGCCGCTCTACAAGGCATCGTCGCGCATCATGCTCGACACGCGAACGTTCAAGGTGGTGAGCACCGAGGCCGCGCTGTCGGGCGTGGACACGCTCAACATGGGCGCGATCCAAAGCGAACTGGAGGTCATCCAGTCCGAATTCCTGATCGGCCGTGTCGTCGACAAGCTCGGCCTTGCGAACAACCCCGAATTCAATGGCACCAAGCCGCCGGGCTTCATCGACAATGCCCTGC
>JBILYJ010000195.1:0-8697 GCA_044377795.1 Reyranella sp.
CCGGTCTGCGGAACACCTCCGGCGGCCGGCATCTCGCGGATCAGATTGCGATATCCGGCGCCCTCGGGGATATGCAGGAACTTCTTGCCGTCCTTGACCTCGACCCAGGGCAGGACCGTGACGATCTTGCGGGTCCTCGCTGCGGCGATCGCCCCGGCGACCGTCTTGCCCTCGGCCAGCAGCTCGAGATTCTTCGTCGTGGCGTGGACCAGCGTCCGCTTGCCGGCCTTCGCTTCCTCGATCGCTTCCTGAGGCCCGATCCAGACCGAGTCCGTCGACTCCGACCCGTCGTGCAGGGCGATCTGGTCCTCCGGCGCCTCGGCCAGGAAGAACCAGGTGTCGAAGCGCTTGGGCACGAAGGTCGGCGTGATCCAGTGCGCGTATGGCGTCATCAGCTCGGTCGCGATCTCCAGGTCCTCGGCCTCGACCATGTCGACGATACTGGCCTCGTCCTTGGCCAGCTTCGCGCGCCAGCGCTCCTCGATCCCCTTGAGGTCGGCCGCCCCGATCAGCGCCCGCTGACCGCGCTTGCGCGCCAGCAGGACGCCGCATTCCTCGAAGGCCTCGCGCACGCCGGCGACCCGGAACTTCAGTTCGGCATCGTCGATCTTGTCGGCGCCGCCGCAGCGCGCCCGCAGCGACGGGGCACCATCGGCCTCCTCCAGCTTGCCGCCGGGAAAAACGAGCGCGCCCGAGAAGGAATCGATCTGGTGATGGCGGACCACCATGAACACTTCCAGCGGCGACGCGGCGTCGCCGGTCTGGGACGGCCGCAGCAGCAGCACGGTGGTGGCGGGCCGCGGCGCGGCGCCCTCGGTCTTCGGTTGGGTCATTTCTTCCTGCATTCGTGTGACAACCGAGTGTCCCATACAAGCGGCGACAGTGCCATTGGGGGGGTGTATCCTGACATTGTCCATTCCGCTCTGAAGGAGCATGCCATGACAATGTCCACCAACAGTCCGCTTTCTCCCAATCTGGCGGAGGGCATCAAGGTCCTGCGCGCCAAGTGGGGGTGGATCGTGGCGCTGGGCGTCGTGTTCCTGTTCGCCGGCTTCATCGCGCTGGGCAGCGCCGTGGCCGCCACCGCCTCGGCCGTCATGATCGTCGGCATCATGATGATCATGGGCGGCGCCGCGGAAATCGTCGCCGCCTTCAGCGTCAAGGGCTGGGGCAAGTTCATCCTCTGGATGCTGCTCGGCGCGCTCTATGTCGGCGCCGGCATCATCGCCATCGGCAACCCCTTCGCCGCGGCCACCATCCTCACGCTGATGCTGGGCGCGGCGCTCGTCGCCGGCGGCGTGCTCCGCATCTTCCTCGCGCTCAGCATGAAGTCGGCCGGCAAGCCGTGGGGCTGGGTCGTCGTGTCCGGCCTCGTGACCCTGCTGCTGGGCGCCATGATCATCGCCCAGTGGCCGGCCTCCAGCTTCTTCGTGCTGGGCATCTTCCTCGGCATCGACCTGATCTTCATCGGGTCGGGCTGGGTGACGATGGGGCTGGCGCTGAAGAACCGCCCGGTGGCCTAGAGCAGGATGACGTTAGTCCAATAAAAAGCTGCGTCGTCTCGACCGGAGCTTCGCGAAGCGAGGCGGAGTGGAGAGACCTTTTTTCCTCGATTTGGCGTCCTAAAGTGGAAAAAAGGTCTCTCCGCTCCGCGCCTGCGGCGCTCCGGTCGAGACGACGGAAACTCTTCGGTCGACGCTACTTCCGGGTCGGATCCTCGGCGACCTGCACCAGCAGCTTGCCGAAGTTCCGGCCCTTCAGGAGGCCGATGAAGGCCTCGGGCGCGTTCTCGATGCCCTTCACGACGTCCTCGCGGTACTTGATCTTGCCAGTCTTCACCGCGGCCGGCACTTCCTTCCAGAAGTCGGCCATCTGGCCGAAGTGATCGGAGACGATGAAGCCGGTCACGGTGGCGCGCTTGATCAGCAGCAGGCGCCAGTCGGGCCCGGGATTCATCTGCATCTCGTTGTACTGCGAGATCAGGCCACAGAGCGGCACGCGCGCGAAGTCGTTGAGCTGCGGCACGACGGCCGCCTGCACCGCCCCGCCGACATTCTCGAAATAGATATCGATGCCCTTGGGCGCCGCGGCCCGCAGCTCCTTGAACAGGTTGCCGCCGGCCGCGCGATAGTCGACGCAGGCGTCGAAGCCGAGCTCGTTCACGACGTAGTCGCACTTCTCCTTGCCGCCGGCGATGCCGACCGCGCGGCAGCCCTTGAGCTTGGCCAGCTGGCCGACCACCGAGCCGACGGCGCCGGACGCGGCCGACACGACCACCGTTTCGCCCGCCTTGGGCTTGCCGATCTCCATCAACCCCCACCAGGCCGTCATGCCCGGCATGCCGAGCACCGACAGCGCGGTCGAGAGCGGGGCGGCATCGGGGTCGAGCTTCATCGACATGTCGCCGGTCGAGACGGCATAGCTCTGCCAACCGGCATACTCGACGACATAGTCGCCTTCCTTGAAGCGCGGGTTCTTCGACTTGACCACCTGGCCCACGGTGCCGCCGACCATCGCATCGCCGAGATTGACGTTCGACGCGTAGCCCTTGGCCTCCGCCATGCGACCGCGCATGTAGGGATCGAGCGACAGCCAGATCGTGCGCGACAGATACTCGCCGTCCTTGGGCTCGGGGATCGCCTGATCGACGATGTCGAAATTGTCGTGCGTCGGTTCGCCCTGCGGACGCGACTTCAGCAGCACGCGACGATTGGTGGCCATGGAATCCTCCGTTGGTTTGCGGCACGGTATCACGCTGATGAAAGCCCGCGAAACGCTGCGCCTCGTCCTCGCCCTGCTCCTTCTGCTATGGAGTGGCGCCGTGACAGCCCGCACCCTCACCGATGACGAACGCGCCCTGATCGCGGCGACGCAGCGCAACGACGTCGAGACCGCGCGCCGCCTGATCGCCGCCGGCACCAGCGTCAACGCCCAGGACGAGAAGCGCGACAGCGCCTTCCTTCTGGCCGGCGCCGAGGGGCGCCTGGAAATCCTGAAGCTCACCCTGCAGGCCGGCGCCGACCTCAAGAGCACCAATCGCTATGGCGGGACGGCATTGATCCCGGCCTGCCATCACGGCCATGTCGAGACGGTGCGCGAACTGCTCAGGACCGCAATCGACGTGAACCATGTGAACCGGCTCGGCTGGACCGCCCTGCTCGAGGTGGCGATCCTGGGCGACGGCGGACCGGCCTATATCGAAATCACGCGCCTGCTGCTCGCGCACGGCGCCGACATCAATCTTCCCGACAACCAGGGCGTCACGCCGCTCGGTCACGCACGCCAGCGCGGCCAGCGCGAGATTGCCTCGATCCTGGAGGCCGCCGGCGCGCGCTGAATGTCAGAGTCCCGTACCTACGTATGTCTTCCCGGTGCCTGGATGGGCGCCTGGTCCTGGAAATTCGTTCTCGAACGGCTGACGACGGCGGGCCACGACGCCCGCGCCCTGCCCTTTCGCGGCATCGGCGAGCGTGCGGCGGAACTGTCGCCCGAACTCGACAACGACGTGTTCCTCGCCGAAACGATCGCCACCCTGGAGAAGGAGGACCTGCGCGACATCGTGCTGGTCGGCCACAGTTTCGGCAGCCTGATCGCCACCCTGGTCACCGATCGCATCCCCGAGCGGATCGGCCATCTCGTCATCATCGACGGCGGCATCGCCACCGACGGCCAGTCGATCTTCGGTCGCATCCCGCCCGAGATCGTGGCCAAGCGGAAGAAATTGATAAAGGTCGTGAACGACACGGAGGTGCTGCCCTTTGCGCCGGTCGGCAGCCTGATCATCGACGACCCGGAGCTGGCCGCATGGACGCACCGCCATCTCACGCCACACCCCGTCGCCTGCTACACCAAGCCGATCACGCTCCATCATCCCGCCGGCAACGGCCGCCCGATGACCTACATCGCCTGCACCAAGCCGCGCTATCCCGTGTCGGCGGGCATGCACGAAAAGGTCCAGGCGATGCCGCACGTCCGCTATCGCGCCATCGAGGCCGGCCACAACTGCATCCTCTCGGCCCCGGACCTGGTGGCCGCGGAGCTGCTGGCGATTCCGCACTAATCATCAAACCCGTCGTCCCGAGCGAAGCCGCCCATCGGGCGGCGCAGTCGAGGGACCTCTCTTCCGGCGCACGATGTGTCGAGACGAAAAGAGGTCCCTCGACTTCGCTGCGCTCCGCTCGGGACGACGGAGGACTCTAAAACGGCTCCTTGTACGGGCGCAGGTCGATCTCATGCGTCCAGGCGCTGCGGTGCTGGCGGTGGAGGTGCCAGTAGCTGTCGGCGATCGCGTCGATGTTCAGCAGACCGTCCGGCCCGGCCTTCTCGGCGCGGTCGGGCATGCGCGAGAGCAGACGTTCGCCCTCGATGCCGCCGTCGATGATGGCATGCGCGACATGGATGCCCTGCGGCCCGAACTCGCGCGCCATCGACTGCACCATCAGCCGAAGCCCGCCCTTGGTGGCATTGAAGGCGGCAAAGCGTGGCCGGCCGCGCAGCGAGCCCGAGGCGCCGGTGAAGATCACAGAGTCGCGTCCGAGCGGCGCCAGGCGGCGCATGGCTTCGCGGCCGAACAGGAAGCCGGCGAAGCAGCCGACCCGCCACGAGTCTTCGAAATGCTGCGCCGTCATCTCGCGGAAATCGACGGCGGCGTTATTGCCCATGTTGAAGACCAACAGGTCGGCCGGCGCGCCCTCCGCATCGTCCGCCATCGCCTTGTCGAACAGCGCGACGACCTCGTCTTCCCGGGTGCCATCGACCACGACCGCCGTCGCCGAGCCGCCGGCCCCGCGAATCCCCTGCACGACCTGGTCGATCTTCGGGCCGGTGCGGCCGGCCACCAGCACATGATATCCCTCTTTCGCAAAGCGGCGGCTCGCCGCCGCGCCCAGGCCGCGCTCGGCGCCCACGCCCAATACGACCGCCTTCGTCCTCTTCGCCATGTTCGCTCCTCGCAACGCCGTTGCACGGAACTTGCGGTGCGCATGGCCCCTTCGCTACGGTCGATCACATGAAATTAGCTCCGTACCCCATGATCGATCTCGACCTCGCGGCGCCGCTCGATCGCCATCCCGCCACCGTGCTGCCCGACTGGATCGACTGGAACGGCCACATGAACGTCGGCTACTACGTCGTGGCCTTCGACAAGGCGACCGACACGCTCTGCCAGCAATTCGGCTGCGGCTGGGAGTATACGCGCGACAAGATCGGCATGACCTTCGTGCTCGAGGCGCACGTGACCTACGATCGCGAGGTCAAGGAAGGCGACGGCTTGCGCATCACGACGCAGATCCTCGACCACGACGCCAAGCGCCTCCACTTCATCCACATGATGTATCATGCGAAGGAAGGCTATCTCGCCGCCACCAACGAACTGATGCTGATGAACATCGACTATCAGACCCGCCGCTCGGCCCCGTGGCCCGGCTTCGCCACGGAGCGCATCGAGAAGCTCGCCGCGGCGCACGCCGCCCTCCCCCGCCCGGCCCAGGCCGGCCGCCTCATCGGAATCAAGAAGAAGTAACAGCGTCCATGCTTCAGTCCCTGCCGTACGAACTTCCCGAACTGGTCACCCGCGCCCCGCTCGACACCCATCGCTCGACCGTGATTCCCGAATGGGTCGACTGGAACGGCCATATGAACGTGGCCTTCTACGTGGCGGCCTTCGACCAGGCCTCGGGCGCCTTCATGCGCAACATGGGGCTGGGCCGCCGCTACGTCGACGGCAAGCTCGGCATGACCTTCGTGCTCGAGACCCACGTCACCTACGACCGCGAACTCCGGGAAGGCGCACCGCTACGCTTCACCACCCAGCTGCTCGCGCGCGACGCCAAGAAGGTCCATCTCTTCCACGAGATGTACCATGCTGAGCAGGACTATCTGGCGGCGACCAACGAGACGATCGTGATGAACATCGACTACGAGACGCGGCGTTCCGGCGCCTGGCCGGTGCCGGTGACCGAGCGCCTCGACGCGATCTGGGAGACCCACAGGGTCCTGCCCAAGCCGGCCAAGGCCGGCCGCGTCATGGGTCTCGCCAAGCGATGACGGTCGGCGAGGTGATCCCGACCACGCCTCGCCTGCCCCTCCGAAGCGGCGCGTAAACGAAATAACCGAAATAGACGAAACAACTGAAGAGAACTCGCCCGGGAGACAACGCGGTAATTGGATACCGCAGGGACCGTGCATGGACGTGCTGGATGACCTCGACTCGGCCTGCGCAAAGCCGCACCGCGCACCCCGGAATGACACGGCTCTGGAGTCTTTCCACTTCGATTTCACCCGCACCACCTCATCCTGAGGAGGCCCGAAGGGCCGTCTCGAAGGATGGGCAACAGACGTAGTGCTCGTGCCCACCCTTCGAGACGCGGTCCTTCGGACCGCTCCTCAGGGCGAGGTTGGAGGTGTGATTCGATCGCGTTCGGAGGCGCTACTTGCCCGCAAGCTTCGAGAGTGCCTCGCCGCTCAGGCGATAGGGCAGCCAGTTGCGGATCCAGCGATAGCCCAGGCGCTCGTAGAAGCCGCGCGCCGGATTCCAGTCGAGTACGTTGAGGTCGATGCGCCTGTAGACCTTGGCTTCGCATTCACGGGCGAGGCCCTGCATCAGCGCGCGGGCGACACCACCGCGACGTTCCTCCGGCACCACCCGGATGTCCTCGATGAAGATGCCGCGTGCGGCGGTCCAGACGGAATAGTTGAACGTGTAGAGAACGAAGCCCACCGGCGTGGAACCACGCTCGGCGATCAGGGCGGCGAATTGCGGGTTCTCCCCGAAGCCGTCGCGCGCCAGCGTCTCGGGCGTCGAGCCGACGGCGTCGGGCTCGTCCTCGTATGTCGCGAGATCGACCGAGAAGCGATGCAGCGTCTCGACATCCGCGACCGTCGCCGGCCGCACGACGAGCTTCTCCGGATCAGACGGCAAGATAGCCTCCATCGACCGGCAGGATGGCACCGGTGATGTAGCTCGCCGCCTCCGAACACAGGAACACCACCGGCCCGGCCAGCTCCTCCGGCTGCCCCACGCGCTTCATCGGCACATGGGCGAGGAAGCCTTCCAGCTTCTTCGGGTCGGCGCGCGTCACCTCCGTCATCGCGGTCGCGATGATGCCCGGCGCCAGCGCGTTCACCCGAACGCCATCGGGCGCCAGCTCCGTCGCGAGCGCCCGCGTGAACTGGGCCAGCGCGCCTTTCGAGACCGGGTAGACGCCGCTGCCGGCCGGCGCGATGAAGGAGTTGATCGAGGCGATGTTCACGATGCTGCCCTTGGTGTGCTTGAGCTGCTCGATGAAGGCCATGGTGACGTTGAAGGGCCCCTGGACGTTCACCTCCATCGTGCGTTCCCAGCGCGCCCGGCCGTCCGGCTCCGTCAGGCCGCCGCGCAGGAAGATGCCGGCATTGTTGACCAGGATGCTGATCGGGCCGACCAGCAGGGAGACGTCCTGCGCCAGCCTGGTGCAGCTCTCCTCGTCGGTGACGTCGAGCGCATGACCGCGTGCCTCGCCGCCCGCCTTGACGATGCTGTCGGCGATGGAGCGTGCCGCCTCGAGATCGACGTCGGTGACGATGACGCGCGCGCCCGCCGCCGCGAGGCCGCGCGCGATGGCGGCGCCGTTGCCGCGGCCGGCGCCGGTGACCAGCGCCAGCCGGCCAGTGAGCATGCCCTTCATGTTTCCTCCATCGTCTCGCGCGCCGCCCTCAGCGCCTCGCGCAGCACCGCCTCGTCGCCCACATGGTTTGCCAGCAGGAGGATGAGCCGCGCGTCGAAGGCGCGGCACTGTTCGTCGCTCAGATCCCGATGCGCGTCGACGATCGCGTTGTAGACATCGTCGGGGCGCGCAAGATTCAACGTGCGGCGCAGCGCGCCGGTCGTGATGTCGGCCATCCCGATCTCCTTCAGCCGTTGCCCGTGGCCCGCCGAACCGCCGCGGCGATCGCGGCCCCATCGAAGCTGCGCCAGCGCGCCGCGACATAGCGGTCGGGCCGGATCAGATAGGTCGTGCCGGGCCTGCCATCATAGCGCTGGCGGGCGAGCCCGTCGCCCGCAATGCAGACGCGCGTCACCCCGGACGGCAGGTCGGCAACCGACGCTTCCTTGTCGTCGAAGGTCAGCACGGTGAAGTCCGGTCCCAGCGCGTCGATCAGCCAGCCGCTGCCTTCCCGCCCGATCGGCGCGTCGAGCATCGCCCGGCCGGGGCCCGGCCCGCGCGCCCAGTCGGTATCGCCGTCTGGCGTATCGATCGGCGAGCGCGCCTGCACGGTCGGTACCGAGAGCCGGCCGCTGTTGATCAGCGCGCGGGCGAAGGGAAAGTCGCGCGCCAGCGAGAGCGTGGCGTCCCGGAAAGCCCGCGAGGCGGGGAACTTCGGCGTGATGAAGTCGGTGCTGCGTGTCGAGTTCAGGATGTTCTCCTGCGCCGCAGCGCGCCGTTCGCTGCAATAGCTGTCCAGCAGTGACACCGGCGACGCCTTGCCCAGCACCATCGCCAGCTTCCAGGCGAGATTGTCGACATCGGCGATGGCGCCGTTGCCGCCACGCGCGCCGAACGGCGAGACGACGTGCGCGGCATCGCCGGCGAAGATCACCCGGCGGTGGACGAAGCGCTCCATCATGCGGCACGTGAAGGTATAGACGCTGGTCCACTCATGCTCCCAGCGCGCCTCGGGACCGAACATCTGCCGCAGGCGCCGGTCGATGTTCTCCGG
>JBILYJ010000196.1:0-8655 GCA_044377795.1 Reyranella sp.
CGACCGAATGCCGAGCTGGTCGCGGGCGCAAACCAGCCGCTTGCGCGCGTCGTCCCACAACACAAAGCAGAAGTCGCCGGTGAGGCGATCCAGGAACGCGTCGCCCCAGGCGGCGTAGGCGTGCAGGCACAGTTCGGCATCGGATACCTGTCCCATTGGGGCCTGGGGCAGATACGAAAGAAGTGACCGAAGTTCGTCGCGCGCATCGAGCCGAACCCGACCGACGATCCGGTATTGCCCACCGAGGCCCCGGATACCGATCGCCTCGCCGGTGACTGAAGAAGGTCCGGCTTGCGAGCAAACGAAGGCAACATGGCCGGCCCGGTCAAGACTCTCGACGTCGTGCCCAGCGCCTCCGAACGACCTGTGATCGACAGGTCTGCCGTCGACATTGAAGATGGCGGCGAACACTTTTCAGGCGATACCGGGCAACGGGCGCGAGGCCGTTCCGGTTCGGTTGATGCAACCTCGGTAGTCAGGCGTCCCCAAGGTGATGCTGGTCGTGGGCCAGCCATTTACGGCGGCAGATTCTTCGAGGGACGAGGGCGGGGACGGACATTCGACAACGATGCCGATGGCGGCGTAGCGATAAGTACGGCTCCCGGAAGGCTTCCCGCAGCCGCCTTTTCCGCCAGTCCAGCCAAGGGTACCCAATTTCCGCTCTCACTATGATTTCCGAATCGCCCGAACAGGGCCGGACACAACGGCCGCTGAAACAAGAGCTACTCCTGAATCATCCGTCGGACGAAGCCGCAGCCTGACCCGAAGCGATATGAACCGCGCGGTTGAACTCCGCAACAAGGACCTCCGAATTCTCGCGATCGAGCATACCGACATGATCGCCTGCGACGGGAATGATGGTCAGATTCTCGGTGCGAGCATACCAACCCAGGTCAACGCCGCCCTCCTCCGAACGGAATAGCACCACCGGAACGCTCAAGCGGGTTGGCGGCGCGTGCCGGATCCAGGCCCCACGATGAAACTGGACGAGCATCGACCGCAAGTGCCAACTCAACCGAAACATGAGGTGACTGTTGGCTCGAAAACGGAACGACAAAAGGAACCGAAGCGCCTGAAGACCCACCGGCCCGGTAACCATCGACGGGGTCAGTATTGTTTCCGCAATCGTCCCCCAGTCGCGAGTGCCGACAAGGCGAACCAATGTTGAAAATCGTTGCGCAAGGCCGCGCCGTTCCGGAGGCGGACCCGAGTTGTAGTGCTCGGCATCCGTATCCAGCACCAGGAGCGCCGAGATCCTCCGGCCGCGCTTCGACAGTTGGTCGGCGACGGCATATGCAAAATCTCCTCCCAGGGAATATCCGGCGAGAACAATGGCCCCGTCCGGCGCGAACTGTTCGATCTGGGCGACTAGATGCGCAACGATGTCTTCAAAACCACCCCGCGCGAGGCAACCGAGATCGGGATAGCTCATCGGGACAACCCTGATGCTTTTGGCGCAAGCCATTCGAAAACGGGCCAGAAGAGGCGTATCGCCCCACTTCCCCGGCACCAGGAACACCATCGGCAAAGCGTCCTGAACCACTGGCAACGGCCCTTCGTTCAGGCGATCCAGAACCAGGGCGAACTCCGCGGGTTTGAGCCCACCGTGAAACTGATCCAGCGAAAGCGACCGGCCACACGACCGTTCCAGATGAAGGATCAGAAGGAGCAACCGAAGAGAATCGCCGCCTGCCTCGTCGAAGCTGCTACCGTCTTCGGGTGCCGGCCGCCCGAAGGTCCGCCGCCAGGCTTCTTTCACCGTGTCAGTTGAACGTTGCGTAGAGTGCGCAATGGTGGGCTGTGACGAAAGCGCCGATGCGGCGAGCGCATGCCGGGCGGCATGGGCCAGCAACGCTTCCTCGTCGACCTTCCGTCCCGGCAGCAGCGGCAACTCTTCAAGCCCGAAGAGCTGGGATGGCTGCATATGGGCCGGCAGTTTGTCCTTCAGATATCCTCGGATCGCGGCGGTAGCGTCTGACGAACCTGTCGCGCGCGGGACGAAGAAGGCGAGCAATCTGGCGTCTCCCTCGATCCGGCGGACAACCACAGCAGCGTCTGCGACCTCGGGTGCCTGTCGAAGAACGGTCTCGACCTCGGCGGGTTCGACGCGGTTCCCCAGAATCTTGACCTGACGATCCTTGCGACCCAGCGTCACAAAAAGACCGTTGGGACGCTTCAGCACGATGTCGCCCGTGCAATACACGGGCGCCGACAAGTCTCTCTGGTCCTGCTCGAACGGACCGGGGTGAACCGCGCCGTTCCGCCAGGTCCCGAGCGACATCCAGCTACTCTTGACCACCAGTTCGCCTGGCTCGCCCTCCTTCACGACGTTGCCGGCTTCATCGAGCAGGGCAAAAGCGAAACCAGCCAAAGGATAGCCGGCCGGCACACGCGGTCCATCGTCCGGCAGTTCCGACGACACGAACCACTGCAGCAGCGCCGGCGCCTCCGTGGCGCCATAGACGGAAAGCACGTGGCACTCTGCGGGCAGCACTTTCCGAAGGCGCTCAAGGTCGATCGCCAGCAGCGCATCTCCCGAGGACTGGATGCATCGCAGGGTCGCCAGGGCAACTGCCGCATTGTCGATGCCTGCAACGCTGCGCCACACGGCCGGCGTGGAGAACATCATGGTGAGACGCCGCTCGCCTATTGCCTGCAGGACTGCGCCGAGGCCTGTCCGCTGAAGGTCCAGCTTGACCAGCGTCGCCCCCGTCAGCATCACCTCGAAAATCTGCTGCAGTCCGCCGATCGTGCTGGGTGATGCGAGCGACAGTACCTTGTCGTCGGGGCGGAGATGGACGGCGTTGACGAGTTGACACGCGCGATGAAGCACCGCGCGTTGGCTGAGCACGATGCCCTTCGGATGCCCGGTGCTGCCCGATGTGTAGACGATGAAGCTCGCCGCCAGGGGAGGCGCCGAAGAGGCGGGAGGCCGGCCAGGGGCCGGCCCGTCCTGCAACGCTTCATCGATCACGATCGTGCGAACTCCCGCAGGCAACGGCAAACCGGCGACGCTGTCCGATCGCCTTAGAATGATCGCCCCAAGGCCCGCGTCGTGAACGATAGCTGCAACACGATCTTCCGGATGGTGCCGATCGATCATCACGCAAGGCCGGTTCGCCGCCAGGCAGGCCAGGACCGCGACAGGATACGCGGCTTCGTTCGGAAGCAGGATACCAACCGGTTGTCCGGTGGGGACGGCGGCATCGATCGTGTGACTGAGGCGCCGGCATGCCGCCCAAACCTGCGCGTAGGTCAGATGCCCGGCAAAACCTTCGCAGGCAATCCGATCTCCAAATTCCTCAGCGGCAGACCGGAACAGGTCGAGCGCTGGTCGAGCGACCCAGTCCTCGGGAAACCGGCGAAACGGAACAGTAGGGCCATTCAGGTCGAGCGGCGGAACGCTCGGATAGGACCACGGGATGTCGGATGCTCGAACGCAGGTCATCTCTATTCGGATGAATTCAATAACGTTGGTGTGATTTTAATAGCAGTTTCAATGCATGCTTATGGCAAAGATCATCAGTCTCAATATAATATCGAAAATCATTCATACGAACGAAAGCTTCTGGAGTAGGCAATGAACTCAAGCTCTACGAGAGGCTGATCTCCGAGGACAAAGTGAAATTTCTGCTCGGCCCCTACGGCAGCGGCATCACCATCGCCGTCAGCAACCTCACGGAGCAGCACAAGCTGCCGCTCGTGATTGCACACGGTGCGGCCTCGACGATTTACAACCGCGGCTACAAGTACATTTTCGGCGTGTTGAACTCGATCGATCACTACACCTACAACATGGTGAAGATGGCGTCGGAACAGAAGCTGACGCGCTTGGCCTTGCTCAACGAGAACCAGCTGTTCGCCCAAGTCGGCATCGACGGGGCCGCTCGGCAGGCCAAGGAGCTCGGGGTCGAAGTCGTCTACAAGGAGAAGTATACGTCCGGCACCAAGGACCTTTCGCCCGAGCTGGAGAAGATGAAGGCGGCCAAGCCGGACATGATCATCGCCGGCGGCTACACCAACGACATGATCCTGCTGGCCCGCCAGATCAGCCAGGTCGGCCTGAAACCCAAGCTGCTGGGCTATCTCCTCGGGCCGACGTTACCAGGATTCGTGAAATCGCTGGGCGCCGATGCCGAGCTCACGCTCGAGCCCGTACAGTGGAGCATCAACGTGCCGTACAAGGACCAGATCTTCGGCTGGACGGCGCGCGGCTATGCCGATGCCTTCGAGAAAGTGTACGGACACGTCCCCGACTATCACCCGATCCAGTCGACGGCGGCGCTACAGGTCTACTACAACGCCTTTCAGAAGGTCGGCGGCTTCGACCCGCAGAAGGTGCGCGATGCCATCGCCGAGACCGACATCGTCACCGCCTACGGGCCCATTCGCTTCAACGACAAAGGCCAGAACATCGCCAAGTCGATGTCGGTGGTGCAGATCCAGGACGGCAAGCCGGTGGTTGTCTATCCGGCCGATGTGGCGGAGACGAAGCTGAAGCTGAACCCGTGATGACGGGCGGCGGCGCCCGCTGATGCAGCTCGTAGCGCAGATTGTCTTGAACGGCGTGCTGCTGGGCGGTTTCTACGCCTGCATGGCGCTCGGCTTCTCGATCGTCTGGGGCGTCATGAACGTGGTCAATCTGGCCTACGGCAGCATGATCATGATCGGTGCCTATGTCACCCAGCTGGCCGTGCTTCAGCTCGGTCTGCCGCTCGCCGCCGCCCTGCCGCTGGCCGCCCTCGCGACATTCACGATGGGCTACGTCTTGCAGCGTGCCCTGCTCAACCGGTTGTCAGAACGGTCGGTGTTCATGACGCTCATCTTCACCTTCGGGCTGAACATGGCTCTGATCAACCTCAACCTGGTCCTGTTCTCGGCCGACGTGCGGTCGCTGCCCGACGTGTTCGGCCGCGCGTCTTTCACCATCGCCGGCCTCAGCGTGCCCTATGGCCGGGCAACGATCTTTGCCGTCGCGATGGCCATGACGCTCGGCCTTCACGCTCTGCTCAACTGGACGCGGCTTGGCAATGCCATCAAGGCTACCAGCTTCGATCCCGATGCCGCGCGGCTCTCCGGCATCGACGTGCCGCACGTCTATGCCCTGACATTCGCGATTGGCGGCGCGATAGCCGGAGTCACCGGCGCGCTGGTCGCCACCAGCTATTCCTTCTCGCCCTTCGCCGGCGAGAGCTACACCATGAAAGCTTTCGTCGTGGTGGTGCTGGGCGGCCTCGGCAGTATTCCAGGCGCCATCATCGGCGGCATATTGCTGGGCATCGTCGAGAACCTGGCCTCGTTGTTTCTCGATTCGGGCTATCGTGACGCCGTCGGCTTCACCCTGCTGCTGCTGGTGCTGATCTTGCGCCCGCGTGGCCTCATGGGCCGGCGTTTCTTCGCCGAGGTGAAGGGCTGAGCCGCCGCCATGGCCGCATCCACCTTGCGCGCCAGATGGGGCAGCGGTCCCTGGGCCGGCACCCTGCGCAGCGCGGCGATCGGCTGCGTTTTGATGGCGATCCTGATGGTGCTGCCGTCCTTTCTGTCCCTTTATTGGCTGCGCCTGCTGACCAGCGTCCTCATGCTTGCCGTCATCGCCCAGGGCATGAACGCCATGGCGGGCTTCGTCGGCTACCCCGCCTTCGGCAACGTCGTCTTCTTCGGCATCGGCGCCTACGGCACGGCGCTGGCCATCTCCGCGGGCTTCGCCCTGGGGCCGGCCCTGCTCTTCGGCGCGATCCCCGCCGGAGGGCTGGCACTGGCGGTCGGGCCACTGCTGCTCCGCCTGCGCGGCCACTACTTCGCCATCGCGACGCTCGGGCTGAACGAGGTCGTGTCGGCCCTGGCTGCCAACCTCTCGGATCTTACCGGCGGTGCCGCCGGCCTGTCGCTGCCGCTGGGAGCCGGCACCGCCGGCGATGCCGCGCAACGCGCCTACGTTGGCTTTGCGGCGCTGTTTGCCGTCAGCCTGCTGCTCGGCATCTTCCTGCGCGACAGCCGCTTCGGTTATGGCTGCCGGGCCATCCGCTCCAACGAGGAGGCGGCGGAGGCGACCGGTGTTCCGACGCTGCGCGTGAAGTCGATCGCCTGGATGTTGAGCGCGCTGCTGACGGCATTGGCGGGAGGCCTCTACGCCCGCTGGGTCGGCTTCATCGAGCCGTCGCAGGTGTTCGACATGGCGATATCGGTCAAGGCGTTCGTCATGTTCCTGCTGGGCGGGGCCGGCACCGTCTTCGGCCCCCTGATCGGCGCGCTGTTGATCGAGAGCGCGACGACGCTGGCCTGGAGCCATCTCCTGAAACTGCATCTGCTGGTGCTGGGAGTGACGATCATGCTGGTCGTGCTGCTGCTGCCCGACGGCGCCCAGGGCTTCGTCGCGCGGCACTGGCCCGCGGTCCGCGCCCGCCTGCGGCGCCGGTCCTGATGCTGAGCGTGCGCGGCCTGTCTGCCGGCTACGGCGGCCTGATGGCCATACGATCCCTCGACCTCGAGGTGAAGGCGGGCGAATGGCTGGCGCTGATAGGACCGGTCGGCGCCGGCAAGTCGACGTTGCTCGGCGGTCTGGCAGGGCTCGTGGCCGCCCGCCAAGGAGAAATCCGGCTCGATGGCGAGGACATCCGGCTGCTGCCGCCCCATCGCCGGCTGCGTCGCGGTATTGCCCTGGTGCCGGAGGGCCGGCGGCTCTTCTCCGGCATGACGGTGCGCGAGAACCTCATGGCCGGCACGCATGCGCTGGCCGATCCGGGGATGCGGCGGCGCAACCTCGACCGGGTCTGCGAACTCTTTCCCGTGCTCGCCGAGCGGGCTCGCCAGATCGCCGGCACCTTGAGCGGCGGCGAGCAACAGATGTGCGCCATCGGCCGCGCGCTCATGGCGTCACCCCGGCTTCTGATCATCGACGAAGTCACGCTCGGCCTGGCCCCGCTGGTCGTCGAGTCCTTGTTTGCCGCCCTGGCAGAATTGCACCGGCAGGGCATGACGCTGCTCACCGTCGAGCAGAATGTGCCGCTGGTGCTGGCCCATGCCGATCGCGGCTGCGTGCTGAGCGGCGGCGCCATCGTCCTGGAGGGTCCCGCCGGAGTGCTGCGCGACGACCCCGATCTCCCGCGACATTTCATCGGATAGGGAGCCCACATGCCATGACACCGCCCGACCTCTCCCGCCTCTTCTCGCCACGGTCCATCGCCGTGCTCGGCGCCTCGGCCAGCCTCGACAAGCTGGGCGGCCAGGTCTTTGCCCGCTTGGCCGCATCCTTCCGTGGCGAGCTGATCGCCATCAATCCCGGCGAAAGCGATATCGCGGGCCGGACTTCCGTACCCTCGGTGGAGGCGCTGCCGCACCCGGTCGATCTGTTGATCGCCCTGGCGCCGGGAGAACGTCTGGTCGAGGCGATCGAGCGCTGTCCCGAGGGCCACGTCGACTTCCTGCTCGCCATCCCGAGCGGCTTTGGCGAGGTCGCGCACGAAGGGCCCGATCTGCAGCATCGGCTGGCGGCGGCGGCGCGCCGTGCGGGTCTGCGCGTCGTCGGGCCCAATTGCGTCGGCCTGCTCAACGGCACCATCGGACTGAACGCCTCGATCATCCCGCTGATGCCACCAGGCGGCGCTGCCGGCCTGGGCGTGGCGACGCAAAGTGGCGGCTTCGGCATGGCGCTGGCCATGTACGCCGCCGACAGCGGCATGAACGTCTCTTGCTTTTGCGACGTCGGAAACACAGTGGATATCTCGCTGGCCGACTGCCTGGCGCACCTCGCCGGCGATCCAGGCACCGGCGTGATTGGCCTCTACGTCGAGTCGGTGCGCGACCTGCCATCGTTCACGCGAACCTTGTCGGCGGCCACCAAGGCCAAGCCGGTCGTGGTGTGTCCGCTCGCCCGCACGCCATCCGGCCAGGCGGCGTCGCTCGCCCATGTCGGAATCTCGGCCGACGGCGCGCGCCTGGCGGGCAGTCTTCCCGGCGAGGCGATCGTGGTGAACTCCGGGCTCGACCTGCTCCATGTGGCGCGCGCCCTGCTCTGGCAGGGCCGACCGCTGGGCGGCAAGCGCCTCGCCATCGTAACCGGCACCGGCGGGATCGGGACCGAGATTGCCGACCTGGCAGAAGAGCATGGCATGATCGTTCCGCGCTTCTCACCAAAGCTGACGGCAGCCATCGCCCGGCACTTGCCGGTCTACGCGGCCAGCGCCAATCCCGTCGATCTCACGCCGGTGTGGCGTGACTATCCGCGACTCTATCCGATCGTGATGGCCGAGATCGCTGCATCCGGCGAAGCCGATCTGATCGCGGTTTCGATCACGGATGTCCCGACCACATGGCCTGACCTCGCCCAGAGCCTGGCACGCTCGGTGCCGACGCTCGGCCTGCCGGTGGCCGTCTACTGGGCGTCGCGCGACGCCGATGTGGTCAACATGGCGGCCCTCAACGCTGCCCGCATTCCCACTTATCGCGCCACGCGCGAACTTGCCTTGGCGCTGGGCGCGCTCGCCCGCCACGGCGCGGCGACGGGCGGCCATGCTGCTTGATGTCCAGGATGTTTCGGTCCAGTTCGGCGGTCTTCGCGCGCTGAACAGGGTTTCTTTCGGGGTGCAGGAAGGCGAGATCGTCGGCCTGGTCGGTCCCAACGGCGCCGGCAAGTCGACGATGGTGAACGCCGTGTCG
>JBILYJ010000197.1:0-8584 GCA_044377795.1 Reyranella sp.
ACGATGTTGCCGCCGGCACCGCCGATCAGGCCGGCCACGCGGGCGAGCTGGCCCGGGGCATCGCCGATCATCAGGCGCAGGCGCACGATGCGGCCGTCGCGGACCAGGCCGCGCAGCAGGACGGAGGCCAGCAGGCGGGTGTCGATGTTGCCGCCGCACAGGATCAGCCCGACCTTGCGCCCCTCGAAGACTTCGGGATGGGCGAGCAGGGCCGCCAGGCCGGCGGCGCCCGCGCCCTCGGCCACGGTCTTCTCGACCTCGAGGAACAGGGCGATGGCGCGCTCGATCGCCACCTCGTCGACCGCCAGCACCCGGTCGACCAGGGTGCGGGCGATGGCGAGCGGCGCCTGGCCGATGTCGCGCACGGCGATGCCCTCGGCGATCGTGTCGCCGCCCACCGTCACCGGTTCGCCGGCCAGCAGCTGGCGCATGGCCGAGTAGCCGGCCGACTCGACGCCGATCATTCGGACGTCGGGTTTCAGCCCGCGCGCGGCGACGGCGCAGCCCGCCAGCATGCCGCCGCCGCCCACCGGCACGACCAGCGTGTCGATCTCCGGCGCGTCCGCCAGCATCTCCAGCGCGATCGTGCCCTGTCCGGCGATGATGCGCGCATCGTCGTAGGGATGGACGAAGACCAGCTTTTCGGCGTCGGCGAGGCGATGGGCCTCGGCCGCCGCTTCCGCCAGCGTGTCGCCGATCAGGATCACCCGCGCGCCGTGGCCGCGCGTGTGCTTGACCTTGGTGTTGGGTGTGAAGGACGGCATCACGATGGTGGCGGGAATGCCCAGCCGGCCCGCGTGATAGGCGACGCCCTGCGCGTGGTTGCCCGCCGACATGGCGATGACGCCGCGGCGGCGCTCCTCGTTGGTGAGCTGAAGCAGCGTGTTCAGCGCACCGCGCTCCTTGAACGAGGCGGTGAACTGCAGGTTCTCGAACTTGATCCAGACGTCCGCTTTGGCGATGCGCGACAGCGTCTCGCTGCGCAGGCACGGCGTGTGCACGACCGCGCCCTTGATGCGCGCGGCGGCGGCGCGCACGTCCGCCAGGGAGACGGGGAGTTTTTCGACGACAGGGGCGTTCATGCGAACTTGCGATCAAGCCAGTCGCGTGTGCGGTAGAGCGCGCCGATCAGCGGCAGATAGAGCGAGGGATCGCCGTTGTAGAGCGGATGCTCGGGAAACTCGCGGCCGTCGAAGGCATTGACCGGGGCGTTGGAACCGCCGGCGATCTTCTTGGCCGTCTGGGTGCCGAGATAGGTCATCATGGCGACGCCGCTGCCGTTGCAGGCGAGCAGGTAGTGCATGCCGTCGTCCTGGCCCATGTGCGACATGGAATCGAGCGCGAAGGCCACGTTGCCCGTCCAGACATGGGTGATGCGGATGCCCTTCAGCTGCGGGAAGCGGTCGATCATGTACTGGTAGAGGATCGGCGCGCTCACCTCCGGCGGCGCCGCGGTGAAGCGCGCGCGGCCGCCGAAGATCATGTACCTGCCGTCGGGCGAGGGCCGGTAATAGGTCAGCACCCGCTTGGTGTCGCCGATCGAGCGCTGCAGCGGGATCAGGTCGGTCGCCGGCATCGGCAGCTCTTCGGTGGCGATGATGTGGCTGGCCACCGGCACGACGCGCATCTTCAGCTTCGGCGTCAGGTCGCCGGTATAGCCGTTGGTCGCGATGACGACTTCCTTGCAGGCGATGGGTCCCTTGGCCGTCAGCACACGCCAGCCGGTCCCCGTCTTCGCGTTGCTCGTCTTCTCGATGCGCTCGGCCTCGACTTCCCCGCACAGGACCGCGCCCTGACCGTGCGCGGCTTCGAGCAGGCCTTTGTAGTAGCGCGCGGGGTGGAGGTTGCCGCCGCTCTTCACGTACATGCCGCCATAGTAATAGTCGGACGCCATCATCTCGCGCACCCGCTCGCGCGGGATCATCTCGGCGCCGACATGGGCGTACTTGTTGAACATCTCCACCTTGCGCGCCTGGTCGTCGTAGTGCTTGGGCGTCCAGGCCCCGGTGAAGCGGCCGTTGGTGATCAGGCCGCAGTCGATCTTCTCGCGGTGGATGATGTCGATCAGGGTCTGCAGCGAATCGGCGCCGCTGCCCAGGAACGCCGCCTTGTTCGCCTCGAACTCGGCCTCGATCTTGGGGTTCTTGCCGCCCAGCCCCTTGGCGATGTTGGTGCCGCCCGAGAGCATGCCGCCGTTGCGCGTCGAGGCGCCGATGCCGAAGACGCCGCGCTCGAGCACCACGCAGTCGATTCCGTTGCGCCGCAGCTCCAGCGCCGTCGACAGGCCGCCATAGCCGGCCCCCACGATCACCACGTCGGTCTTCGCGGGCGGGTCGACGCTCAGCGCGTTGTTGGGCGTCCACGCCTCCCACCACCAGGGTTGCGCCTTGAAGCTGGGGTGGAAGATCTCGGTGCGCATCCTAGAAGTCCGTTACTTTCCCGTTGAATTGCCAGTCGCCGTAGCGCGTGGGCTCGGGGCCGGGCGGGCCGCCGATCTCCTCGACCTTCTTGGGCTTCTCGGGAACGGGGGGAGTTGCCGGGTCCGCCTTGGGCGGCTCCGGCGGGGTGGGCTTGGTGTGTTCGGTCATGGCGCCATGATGCCTGTCCATTCCTTGATTCGCCACTTTTGCACACCAACTTACCCGGCATGAATTACGCAAAGACCGCCCTCCTGCTCGCCGCGCTGACGGGCTTCGTCCTCGTGGCGGGCTACCTGCTGGGAGGCCAGACCGGCCTCGTCATCGCCCTCGTCGCCGCGCTGGGCATGAACCTGTTTGCCTACTGGAACAGCGACCAGATGGTCCTGCGCATGGCCAATGCCCAGGAAGTCGGGCCGGAGAACGCGCCGGAGCTGTTCAACATCGTCCATGAACTGGTGCAGCGCGCCGGCCTGCCGATGCCGCGCGTCTACCTGATCGACGAGGACCAGCCGAACGCCTTCGCGACCGGGCGCGATCCCGAGCATGCCGCCGTGGCCGCGACCACCGGCCTGCTGCGCTACCTGAGCCGCGAGGAAGTGGCCGGCGTCATGGCGCATGAGTTGGCCCACGTCCGCCACCGCGACACGCTGATCATGACCGTGGCCGCGACCTTGTCGGGCGCCATCGGCATGCTGGCGAGTTTCGGCGGCCTGATGGGCGGTGGCCGAGATTCCGAGGGCCGGCCGCTGGTCAATCCGATCGTCGCCATCGCCGCGATGATCCTGGCGCCGATGGCCGCCATGCTGGTGCAGATGGCGATCAGCCGCGGCCGCGAATACGAGGCCGACCGCATGGGCGCGGAAATCTGCGGCCAGCCGCAGTGGCTCGCCTCGGCGCTGGCCAAGTTGCACGTCGGCACGCAGCAGATCCATAACGAGGCGGCCGAGCGCAATCCGGCGACCGCCCACATGTACATCGCCAACCCGCTCGCCTTGGCCGGCGGCATGTCGAGCCTGTTCTCGACCCACCCGCCGATGGAGGAGCGCATTGCGCGTCTGCAGGCGATGGGCGGCCCCAGCTACGCTCAGCCGCGCCCGCAGGCCTCGTCGGCGCCTGGTCGCGGTCCTTGGGGAAACGCTGCCCCGCAGACCCCGCGCCGCGGTCCCTGGGGCTGATCTAGCTCTTCGGCAGTAGCGCCGCCGGCTCCTCGCCGAGGTCGACGGCGAGGATGCGCTCGCCGCGGCGGGTGATGGCCGTGGTCGAGGTGTCGATCTCGCGCAGGTCCTTTTCGGTCTGGGCGAAGTGCTTCTTGAGATTGTCGACCCGGTCGTCGAGCCGCTTCACGTCGCCCAGGATCATCCCGACCATCTTCTGGATCTCGCCGGCCTGCTCGCGCATGCGCACGTCCTTCAGAACGGCGCGGACCGTATTGAGGGTCGCCATCATGGTGGTCGGCGACACGATCCACACCCGCGCCCTGTAGGATTCCTCGACCAGGCCGGTGAAGTTGGCGTGCAGCTCGCCATAGACGGCCTCCGAGGGCAGGAACATCAGCGCCGATTCGGCGGTCTCGCCGGGCACGATGTACTTGGCTCGGATGTCGGCGATGTGCTTGCGGATCGCCTGCTGGAAGGCGCGCTGCGCCGCCAGCAGCGCCGCGCCGTCGCCCGCGGGGACCGCCCGCAGCAGACTGTAGCTTTCCAGCGGGAACTTGGCGTCGATGGCGATCGAACCCGGCGGGTTGGGCAGCTTCAGCAGGCAGTCGGCGCGCACGCCGGTCGAGAGCGTCACCTGGAAATCGTAGGCCGAGGGCGGCAGGGCGCTCTGGACCAGGTCGTTCAGCTGGACCTCGCCGAAGGCGCCGCGGGCCTGCTTGTTGGACAGGACCTCCTGCAGGCTGACGACCTGGGTCGACAGCTCGCCGATCTTCTTCTGGGCCTCGTCGATGCGGACCAGCCGCTCGCGCAGGTCGGTGACGATCTGGCCCGTGGCCTTCTCGGTGCGGTCGAGCCGCTCGGCGACGACCTTGCCCAGCGCCTGTTCCTGCTCGCGCAGAGACTTCTCGACCCGCTGCACGGTCTCGGCCTGCTGGCTCAGCGCCAGGGCCAGCTGCTGCTGCATCCGCTGCTCGGCCTCGCGGCTGCCGCCCCCCTGGCGCATCAGCACGGCGACCAGGACGACGACCAGCGATGCGACGGCGGCGAGGAGGGCGATCGACAGGATATCCATTGTCTTTCCTTATAGTCCGCCGGCTCGACAAGCGCACGGCCGGCCGGTAATCCAAGCGTCCCATGGCACGCAAATACGATCCCCCCGCGCACGATCCGGACGTGTGGCTGTTCGATCTGGACAACACGCTCTACCCGGCTCGCTGCAACCTGTTCTCGCAGATCGACGTGCGCATCGGGCGCTACATCGCCGACTGGCTGAAGGTCACGCCGGAAGAGGCGCGGGTCGTCCAGAAGCAGTATTGGCGCGACCACGGCACCTCGATGCGCGGAATGATGAGCCTGCACGGCGTCGATCCCACGCACTATCTCGATTACGTCCACGACATCGACTACTCGCCGGTCGAAGCCAATCCCGCGCTCGACGCCTCGCTGCGCGCGCTGCCCGGCCGCAAGCTCATCTTCACCGCCGGCGACGTGCCGCACGCCGAGCGCGTGATGGAGCGGCTGGGCGTGGCGCATCATTTCGAGGCGATCTTCGACATCGCGGCGGGCGAGTACTGGCCCAAGCCCCACCCGCAGATCTACGAGTCGCTGGTGAAGAAGCACGGCATCGATCCGACCCGCGCCGCCTTCGCCGACGACATCTCCGTCAACCTGAAGCCCGCCGCCGACATCGGCATGCGCACGGTGTGGATCCGCACCGACGAGAGCGTGAAGCGCGCGGCCGACGCCGACCTCAGCCACATTCATCACCAGACCGACGACCTCGCCACGTGGCTCGACGACTGGCTGACCGAAAGGAACCTCAAGACGTGAAGATCCTGATTCTGGGCGCCGGCGCGGTCGGCGGCTATTGGGGCGCGCGCCTCACGCAGGCCGGCATCGACACCACCTTCCTGCTGCGCGAGAAGCGCGCCGGGAAGGTGCGCACGGAAGGCCTGGTCGTGAAGAGCCCGAAGGGCGATGCCGTCGTGCCGGTCAAGGTCGTGACCCGGGGCAGCGAGGGCGGCCCCTATGACGTCATCGTGCTGGCCTGCAAGGCCTACGACCTCGACTCGGCCATTGACTCGATCGCACCGGCGGTCGGGCCGGACACGGTCATCGTGCCAATGCTGAACGGGCATGCCCATTTCGCCGCGCTCGACGCAAAGTTCGGTGCGGCGCGCGTGGCCGGCGGCCTCGCCCGCATCTCCGGCATGCTGGGCCCCAACGGCGAGATCCTGCACAGCGGCGCCTCGGGCGTGTCGTTCGGCGAGCGCGACGGCAAACCGGCGCGCGCGTCGCTGGTCGGGCTCGACGCCGCCTGCAGGAAGGCCGGCATCGATGGCGGGCTCAACGACAACATCAACCAGGATCTCTGGGACAAGTGGATCATGCTGTCGACGATCGCCGGCATGTGCGCCTCGATGCGCGGCACGATCGGCGACATCATGGAGAGCGAGGACGGCGCTGCGATCGTCGCCGAGACGCTCGAGGAGAGCCGCAAGGTGGCCGTGGCCGAGGGCCAGCCGCCGAGCGACAAGGTCGTGGCCAACCTGCTGGGCATGCTGACGGCGAAGGGCTCGAAGGCGGTCGCGTCGATTCTGGGCGACATGGAGAAGGGCGGCGCGGCCGAGGGTAAGCAGATCGTCGGCGACATGCTGGGGCGGGCGCGCAAGCACGGCATCGCCGCGCCCAACCTGCGCTATGCCTACGCCCATCTGCAGACGTACGAAGCCCGCCGGGCGCGTGGCGGATTGAAGTAGAGGCCAGAGGTAGAAGCGAACATGAAGATCCTGATCCTCGGCGCCGGCGCAATCGGCGGCTATGTCGGCGGACGCCTGCACCAGAGCGGCGCCGACGTGACTTTCCTCGTGCGCGAGAAGCGGAACGAGGCGCTGCAGCGCGACGGGCTGGTGATCAGGAGCACCAAGGGCGACATCACCCAGAAGGTGAAGACGGTTACGAACGGCGGCCCAAGTGGATCCATAGGCGGCGGGCCGTACGATCTCGTCCTGCTGACCTGCAAGGCCTACGATCTCGACTCGGCGATAGACGCCATTGCCCCGGCGGTCGGCGCGCACACGACGATCGTGCCGCTGCTGAACGGCATGCGCCATCTCGAGGCGCTCGACGCCCGCTTCGGCGCGGAGAAGGTGGTGGGCGGCCTGGCGCGGGTCGGCGTCGCCATGAACGGGGAGGGGCACATCCTGCACACCAGCCCCTTCGCCGTGATCTCGTTCGGCGAGCGCGATGGCAAACCCGCGCGCAAGGCGCTGACAGATCTCGATGCCGCCATCAAGGCATCGGGCATCGACGGCGGCCTGAACGCCAACATCGTGCAGGATCTCTGGGACAAGTGGATCATGCTGTGCACGCTGGCCGCGACCTGCTGCCTGATGCGCGGTTCGTCCGGCGACGTGCTCGAAGCCGACGAAGGCCTGGCGATCGTCCTGGAGACGGTCGAGGAGTCGCGCCAGGTCGCGGCCGCCGCCGGCCACGATCCCGGCGAGAAGGGCCTGAAGACCATCCGCTCGTTCCTGACTGTGAAGGGCTCGAAGTTCACCGCCTCGATGCTGCACGATCTCGAGAAGGGCGGCATGGTCGAGGCCGACCATATCGTCGGCGACATGATCGCCCGCGCGAAGAAGGCCGGAATCGCCACGCCCAACCTGCGCCTCGCCTACGCGCACCTGCAGGTCTATCTCGCGAAGCGGGCGCGCAAAGCGGCTTGAAGGCCGGCACCGGAGGGGCATAACTCCTCTGCATGAGCTTTTCGGCCCCCTTTTCGCGCGTCCCGCGACGGAACCATCCGATCACGGAAGCGTAGTCACCGAGCCGGCCTCTGTGTCCCGGCATCGGGGCACGATCGCACTCGCGCGATCACCGATTAAACCCCATTCGTCTCATCAAATGCAGGAGCATCCGCGATGCCCGCCGTTGCACGTAACCGTTCCGTCCCCAACATCGTCGTCAGCGACGCCGACTGCGACCGCCTGACCGACCTCGCCACCGCGTCGCTGGAGCGCTTGCCGGAAGTGGCCGAGGAGCTTCTGGCCGAGATGGAACGCGCCAGGGTGGTGCGCGAGGACAAGGTGCCGGCGGATGTCGTGCGCATGGGCTCGACCGTCACCTTCCGCTCCGACGCCGGTACCGATGGCGAGCAGCATGAACTCACCGAAACGCTGGTCTATCCCGCCGACGAGGACAGCGACGCGAACAAGCTCTCGGTGATGACGCCGGTCGGCGCCGCGCTGATCGGCCTGGCGGTCGGCCAATCCATTTCCTGGACGGCCCGCGACGGCCGCAAGCACCGGCTCACGGTGGTGAAGGTCTCGTAAACTGTGTGCCTCCCCATTCAAATGGGGAGGTGGCGCGTAGCGACGGAGGGGGCATGACCCCATCGCCCTCGTAAGACGAGGGCACTTCCCCTTTGCGGACTCCGCAAAGGGGAAGAGACTGAGTTGCCTTATCTCCGTGAGATGAGCGCTCCGTACGCTGCCAGCGCCGCGTGGTTCACGAGATCGCTGACGGTCGCGCCCATCTGCACGATCTGGACGGGCTTCGAGAGGCCGTCGATCACCGGGCCGATCACCGTCACGCCGCCCAGCGACTGCATCAGCCGCGATGAGATGTGGGCGGAATGCAGGCCCGGCATGATCAGGATGTTGGCCGGGCCGGTGAGGCGCGTGAACGGATAGGTCGACTTCAGCAGTTCGAAGTCGAGCGCCATGTCGGCCTGCATCTCGCCGTCATACTCGAAATCGACCTCCTCGGCGTCGAGCAGGCGGATCGCCTTGCGGATGCGGTCGATACGCTCGATCTCGCGGCTGCCGAAGTTCGAGAAGGAGAGGAAGGCGACCCGGGGCTCGTGTCCCATCATGCGCGCGTTCTTCACCATCTGCTTGGCGATGGTGGCGAGCTGTTCGGGGCTCGGCGTCTCGTTGATCGAGGTGTCGGCGAGGAACACCGTTCCCTGGCGCGAGACGACGATGGAATAGCCCATCGGCACCT
>JBILYJ010000198.1:0-8487 GCA_044377795.1 Reyranella sp.
TCCGCGTCTACTGGCGCTTCCGCGACCAGCTCGAGCGCAAGCCGGGCGATTTCCCGGCACTGGAAGCCCACCATGCCCGCATGCTGGAACGCCCCGCCGTCAAGAAGACGATCGAGATCGAGGCGAAGGGTTAAGCGCCTCTTTGGAGCGCGCCACTCCAGTGGCGCGCTCGGCTGCACGGCTTCGTCCCTAACCGCCGTTCAACGCCCGCCACACTTTCTCCGGCGTGGCCGGCATGTCGATGTGCTTGCCGCCCAGCGCATCGACGATGGCGTTCATGATCGACGGCAGGGCGCCCGCGCAGCCCGCCTCGCCGCAGCCTTTCACGCCCAGCGTGTTGGTCTTGGCCGGCACGGGATGGCTCTGGATGGTGAAGCTCGGCGCGTCCTGCGCCCGCGGCAGCGCGTAATCGGTGAAGGAGCCGGTCAGCAGCTGGCCCTGCTCGTCATAGACGGTGCGCTCCATGATCGCCTGGCCGAGTCCCTGCACGACGCCACCATGGGCCTGGCCCTCAACCAGCAGCGGATTGATCACCGTGCCGAAGTCGTTGACCATGAAGTAGCGCACCAGTTCGATCATGCCCGTCTCGGGATCGATCTCGACCTCGCACACATGACAGCCATTGGGGAACGACGAAGGCGGCGTGTCGGAGACATGCGCCACGTCGAGCGTCTGGGGCACGTCCTCCGGGAGCGCGAGACCATCGCGGAGCTTCTGCGCCAGCTCGAGGATGCCGATGCTGCGATCCGTGCCGGCGATCTTGAAGCGACCCTTGTCGAATTCCATGTCGGCGACCGACGCTTCGAGCACATGCGCGGCGATCTGCTTGCCGTGGTCGATGACTTTGCGGCTGGCTTCGAGGAGCGCCTCGGCGCCCACCAGAGCCGAGCGCGAACCGCCGGTGCCGCCGCCGGCCTTGAGCTGGTCGCTGTCGCCCTGCAGCAGCTTGAAGCGCTCGAAGGGAATGCCCAGAAGTCCGGTCAGCACCTGCGCGAAGGCCGAGGCATGGCCCTGGCCGTAGTCGAGCGTGCCGCTCAGCATGGTGACGTCGCCATCGGGCTCGAAGCGGATGCCGCCATGCTCCTTGCCGGCCGGCGCCGTCACTTCGAGATAGCTGCCGACACCGCGGCCCCGCAGCTTGCCACGCTTCGCACTCTCCGCCTTGCGGGCCGCGAAGCCGTCCCAGTCGGAGATCTGCAGCGTCTCGTCGAGGATCGCGCGGAACTCGCCCGAATCGTAAAGATTGTTGGCCGGCGACTTGTAGGGCATCTGCTCCGGCGCGATGTGATTGCGCCGCCGCAGCTCGATGCCGTCGATGCCCATCTCGCGGGCGGCCGTGTCGATCAGGCGCTCCATGAAATAGTTGCCTTCGGGACGGCCTGCGCCGCGATAGGCCGCGATCGGCGTGCAGTTGGTGAAGACGATCTTGGAGTTCACCTCCATGGCCGGCGTCCGGTAGACGTCGATCAGGTTCTTCACCGCATTCGTCGTGGCCGGCATCGGCGGATAGATGTAGGCGCCGGCATTGCCGTAGCCGGTGAGCCGTACCGCGAGGAACCTGCCGTCCTTGTCGAGCGCCAGTTCGGCGACGCGCTCGTGATCGCGACCATGATGATCCGACAGGAAGCTCTCGGACCGCTCGTCGGTCCATTTCACCGGACGTCCGAGTTTCTTCGCCGCCAGCAGCAGCGGGCCATACTCGGGATAAGGCGGCGCCTTCATGCCGAACGAACCGCCGACATTGCCGGTGAGTACGTGGAGCTTGTCCGGCGTGACGTTCAGCACGTCCTTGGCCAGGCCGCCGCGCAGGCCGAACACGCCCTGGCAGCCGACGTTCAACACCCAGCGGTCCCTGGCCGTGTCGTAGGAGCCGATGGCCGACCGCGGCTCCATGGCGTTGACCACGATGCGCTGGGAATCGATCTCGAGCCGCGTGACGTGCGCGGCTTCGGCAAATGCCTTGGCGACGGCCTCGGCGTCGCCGAAGTGGAAATCGAGTACGAGATTGCCCGGTGCTTCGGCATGGATCTGCGGGGCGCCCTCGGCCAGCGCGGCTTCGGGGTTGGTCACGGCCGGCAGCTCCTCGATGTCGAGCATCACGGCTTCCGCGGCGTCCTTCGCCTGCAGCGCCGTCTCCGCAACGACCAAGGCCACCACTTCGCCCACGAAGCGCACCTTGCCCTTCGCCAGCGACCAGCGCGGCGGCCTCTTCATCGGCGTGCCGTCCCGCTGCGGGAGGTTGAGCGGGCACACCAGCGGGCCGAAGCCCGCCTCGTCGAGGTCGGCGGCCGTCAGGATCATGAGCACGCCTGGCATGTCCTTCGCTTCGGACATGTCGATACCCTTCAGCACGCCGTGCGCGTTGCGGCTGCGCACCATCACCGCATGGGCCTGACCCGGCAGATTGATGTCGTCGGTGTAGCGGCCCTCGCCGCGCAGGAGGACCGGATCCTCCTTGCGGGTCACCGGCTGGCCCACGCCGAACTTCACGAAGGCAAGACTGTCGTCGAACGTGTCCATGCGCAGATCCTCGCAATATCCAAGCCATCAAACCCCGGGAATCGCTCCCCGGGGCCTTTTTCGTTCAGTTATTTCGGATGTTTCGTTTATTTCGCTTATTCTACTTCAGCGGCGAATAGTTCGTCGGCAGCAGCAGCGTCGAATGCATCTCCTGCAGCTTGGCCGGGCCCTTGGCGAGATAGGCCTGCCACGCCGGATCCTTCATGGCCGCGGCGCGGGCTTCGAAACGCTCCTGCAGGTTCTTGTAGCGCCAGAGATGGATCCACTCGTTGGGCTGCGGGAACTCGCCGGTCCAGGCGCCCCAGATCGGCGAGTACTTCTCGCGCGCCGCCTGAACTTCCTTGAAGTCCTTGCCGTACTGCACCGCGCCCCCCAGGCCACAGCGATAGATGCGCAGCTCGTAGATGTTGCCGGTGGTGCCGTCGTCCGGCTTGATGTCGACCACGGTGTTCATCAGGCGCAGGTCCTGGCGGACCACGCAGGTGCGCACGATCGGAATGTACTTCTCGGTCCAGTCCTTGTTCTTCTGCAGCTCGTTGCGCAGGCGCGTGCGCTCTTCATAGCTGTCGTACTTCCACAGATGCCAGATCTGGTTCAGGGCGCCGAACTCCGACGTCCAGTAGCCGTGGTTGACGCCGTAATTGTTGCCGCGTGCCGGGCGGCCGATCGTCTCGGCGGCCTTGAGGTATTCCGGCATCTTGCCGGGCGCGAGCGTGTAGGTGCGAAACTCGTAGACCATGGGATCTCTCTTCCTCTCAGGGATGCGGATTCTTCGGCGGATGCGCCCTGACCGCCTCCTCGTTGATGTCGGCACCCCAGCCGGGCCGGGTGGGCACGATCAGTTCGCCATTCTGGATCACCGGCGGGTGAGTCACCAGATCGTCCTTCCAGGGCACGTCGTCGATATCGATTTCCATGATGCGGAAGTTGGGCATGGCGGCGCAGAGATGTGCGCTCATCAGGGTCGACATGTGGCCGTAGAAATTGTGCGGCGCGCAGTTGATCTCGTAGGCCTCGGCCATCGACGCGATCTTGAGCGACTCGGCGAGCCCGTTCCACGGCACGTCGATGATCGACACGTCGATCGAGCGATTCTCGAAGTAGGGCCGGAACTGGCGGCGACCGAACAGCGATTCACACGAGGCGATCGGCATCGAGGCCCGGTCGCGGATCAGGCGCAGCCCCTCGGGATCGTAGGAATCGATCTCCATCCAGAAGAGATTGTAGGGCTCGCAGGCCCGCGCGACCTTGATGTAGCCCTCGGTCTTGAAGTTGAAATTGGTGTCGAGAAGGATGCCCATCTCGGGACCCGCGCCCTGGCGGAAGGCGGCGAGACCATCGGAGATCGCACCCAGCACAGCGCCGTCGGCATTGAGCTCCGGTCCGCCGGGGCTTCGGCCAAAGCCCGGCTGGTACATATTCGGCGGATCGAGATCGAAGCGGAAGATGTTGGTCTTGAGCGCCTTGAAGCCGCGCTCCTTCACATGCCGGCCGAGCTTCACCAGGTCGTCGAGCGAGCGCACGGGCTCGACACCCATGACATCGGCGTTGCGGAAGCGGTAGCTGCCGCAATGCGACCAGTAGAGCGGCAGGCGGTCCCGCACCGGCCCACCGAACAGCTCGCAGACCGGGATGCCCAGCGCCTTGGCCTTCACGTCGATCAGGGCATTCTCGATCGCGGCCATCGCCTGCTGGTTCATGCCGCCCGGCGCCTGGCGGGTAACGGCGTAGAGCGTCGACATGATGCGCTCGATGGGACGCGGATCCTGACCGATCAGGCTCTGCGCCATGCGCCGGATGACGGCAGTGAGGCCGGCGCTGCCATAGCCTTCGTTGTATTCGGACCAGCCGACCAGCCCGTCATCGGTCGTGACCTTGAGAAACGAGAAGTCGCGCCAGCCGGCGTCGCAATGCAGATCCTCGATCCTGGCGATTTTCATGTTTTTTCCTCCCGAAGGGCGCCAGCATAGACCAGACGCGCGCGGGGCCACGCCTCCGATTTGTCACGACAATTCACCGCCGGGCGGCGATTTGCCGATTGTGAATCGAGTGCGAGGAGGGCACGGGCTTGGCATGCGCTCCAACAAGCCGGTGAACATGGACATCGATCAGCTGCGGGGATGGGCGTCGATCATGGACAGAGCCATGATCGCGAGCCTCATCGTCACCATCCTGGCCGTGGCGGCGCTGGGCATCACGACCTTTCTGTCCTTTCGCTACAGCGGCGCCGTGCGCGCTCACGAACAGTCGACCCTCGATCGCTACAGAGGCCTCGAAAGCCTGGCCGCGCAGCACGAGCGCGAGGCCTCGGCGGCGCGCGAACAGGTGACCACGCTCGAACGGCAGATCGCCGCGGCGCGAGACCGCACGGCCAGGCTCGAGCGCGAGGTCTCCGCCGCACGGGATCGGGCGGCGGCGCTCGCGCTGGACGCGGACCTGGTGCGCGAGCGGGCCGCGGCCTCGGAGAAAGCCGCCCATGAGGCGACCGAGCGGGTGGCTCAGGCACCACCCGCGGGCAAGGTCGCCTCCGACACGGCTCGGCCTCCGCTATTCGATGCGGCCGAAATCCGGCGGCGTCTCGCCGATCTCGGGAAGATGGTGAAGGACGCGGCCACGCGGGCCCCAGAGCCGATCGCAGGGCCGGCCCCGGAGCCGACCCCCGCAGCGACCCCGCAGACTGTGGCCGTGCCGGCCCCCCCGCTCCCGCCGTTCGTCGCGAGCCTGCAGAGATATGCCGGGACCCCGGCCGCGATATTCCTGCTGGGCCAGATCTCCGATGCCCCCGCCATCGGCATGACGATTTCTGCCGATCTCGGCCAGGCCGGTTGGGCGCCGCAGACCTGGACCTGGGGTGGCGTTGCCGGCATTTTCGGTGTCGTCGTTCTGGTCCGGGACGGCAGCGACCCGGCCACGCACGAGGCCGCCGCCGCCCTCGTGGATGCCCTGGCCGCGGCCGGCTTCAATGCGAGCAAGGGAGACTGGCCGGCGAACTGGGGCCGGTTCCGCGGCACCCTCAACGGGCCGCAGACCCCCAGCCCGACCGACGCCGCCATACGCATCGTGGTCGGAGAAAAGGCGCGCAAGGCGCCCTGATCCCGTCCGCGCTCGAGGCCGCTTTCAGAGCGGCGTCACCTTGAGGTCGACCCAGAGGCCGCGATAGGCGTCGCTGGCGCCGATGAAGTCGCCCGACACGGGAGTCACCTGCCAGATCTCGCGCGCCACCGCGACCGGGATCAGGTTGGCCCCGCCGACGCTGCGGTTCGTCGGGTCGAAAGTGATCCAGCCGGCGCCCGGCACATAGACCTCGGCCCAGGCATGCGTGGAGTCGGCTTCGTAGTTTCCCGTCGCCCGATCCGGTCGGAAGAGATAGCCCGAGCAGAGCCGTGCGCCGAAGCGCAGGCAGCGCGCCGCCTCGACGAACAGGACCGCCAGGTCGCGGCACGAACCCAGCCCGCGCGCCAGGGTCTCGAGCGGCGCCTGCGTGCCTTCGCTCTCGCGGCTCTGGTAGCGGATCTGCTGGGCGACACCGGAACTGATGTCCTTCAACAGGGACAGCGTGTCCGTCGGGTCGCTGCGAACGAACCCCTTCGCCCAGGCCAGTAGCTTCCGATCGGGATCGAGATACTGCGGCACCACCAGTGCGCCGAGATCAGTCCAGTCGGCATCGGTGTAGGCGAAGGGATAGCGCGTCGCGACGCCGGCGATGTCGAACACGGGCCACGGATCGACGCCCAGCGTGAGCACCGCCTCGCTGTCGACCACCAGCCGGTCGGTGAGCCCCTCGAAGCCCGCCGTCGCCACGGCATTGCCGAACACGTCGTGCGCCCAGGTCACGGTGGCCGCCGGCGTCACCGTGACCTCGTGCGACACCAGCCGCAGCTCGCGGCTCTCGCGCGGCCGCAGCATCAGCCGGTGCGGCCCCAGGCGGACGGGCGCATGGTAGAGGTAGGTCGTGCGGTGGCGAATCCTGAGGGTAAGCAAGCAGACCTTTGTCAAGCGACCGGGAAGTTGACCTTGAAGCACGCGCCGCGGCCCACCGGATTGGGATGCGCCGTGAGCTTGCCCTGCAGCTGGGCCACCAGCGCGTTCACGACCTTCATGCCGAGCCCCAGGCCTCCCGTCGCCGTGACGTCGAAGCCCGCGGGCAGGCCCGGCCCCTCGTCGAGGACGCAGAGCTCGTACGCGCCTTCTGCCAGCCGGTGGAACGTGATCGTGATCGGGTCGCCGGCATGTTTGCGCGCGTTGGTGGCCAGCTCGTTGACGATCAGGCCGATCGGCAGCACCTGCTCCTTCGGCACGTCGACCTCGTCGGCGCCCTCGAGTCTGATCTCGCTGCCGACGCTGGTCGACAGCTCCTCGCAGAGTCTCCGGAGATGGGCCGCGATCGGCACGCGACCGGCGGCTTCCTGGGTCGAGAAAGTCCGGTGCACGCGGGCCACCGACAGCACCCGGTTTGCCGCAGCCCGCAACTGCTGTGTCACCTCGGGCGTGGCAGACGCCCGGCTCTGCAGCTGCAGCAGGCTCGCCACGAACTGGAGGCTGTTCATCGCGCGGTGGTCGACCTCGCTGGACGTGATCTCGGCTTGAGCCAGCGCACGCCGCGCCGCCAGCCGCATCGCCAGCAGGTCGGTCACCACGCTGCCCAGCGCCCGCAGCCGGCGCATCTGCTGCTCGTCGATCTGGCGCGATCGCCGGTCGATGACGCACAGCGTGCCGAGTTCGTACCCGTCGGGATCGTGCAACGGGACGCCGGCATGAAAGCCGTTCGCGAACTCGGCTCGCAGCCAGGGCATCATGACCGGCGCCGCAGGATCATCACCGCGGCTGGCCTGTGTCGCCTCGAGCCCATGACGCGATTTGAAGAACACGTGCCCGGCGCCGATGAACCCCAGGATTGAGATCGGCGTATTGAAAAGGTCGGCGGCCAGCGCGGTGATGCGGTCGAAGGCCGGCTCGGGCGCGGTGTCGAGTATCTCGTATCGCTCGAGCGCCGCGAGGCGGATCGCCTCGATGCCCGCCCGTTCGTGGGCCGGGCTGTCGGCATGGGCGCCCGGCGTGGGGTGCACGAGATGCAGCATGGATGCGCCCTTGCCCCCATATCGCAGGAGAAGATCCTCCTGCGCCGTGACCAGCCGCGAACTTACGCCCAAACGGCCCTTGAGTCCGTGCAATTATCCGTATTCCGGATGAGTCAGGAAGGCGGAGGGCCTGGAGGCGGCTCGCGAAGGGGCGGCATCGGAAGCGGAGGCGGAGGCCTCGACCCGGGCGGCGGTTCGCGAGGCGCCTGGTTCGGCGGCCGGGGGATACGTGCCATGCGAAGTCCCTTCGATGTTGCCGGCCGGAGCCGTTGAACCAAATTCCATGGTCGCACATTCGATCTGACCGGAACCGCCGGCAGGCATGCAATCTCAGGGTGGCCGCTCTTTCCTCGCGCGACAATCGTCGAGGGCGGCGAGCGCAGACTGCCAGAGCGCGTGCGCCGCCTCCACGACCTGCACGTCATGGAAGCTCTCGAGGCGCAGGTATCTAGCATGAGCGGCCCGCACGGCTTTTTCGAGGCGCTCCCGTTCGGGATCTGTTTCGGTCATTGCTCATAAAGGCGCGTCGGAAATCAACGTTGCGCCTGTATTGAGACATTCCGGCACGTCACCTTCGGAGCACACTCGAAGAATATCCCTCGCCATTGCCCCCCTTAATCACCATGTTACGGACAGGCGCCGCACCGCGGCCCGATCAGGTCTGCCTGTCAGACCGACCCATTCAGAACACCTCTCGGGGGCGAAACTCCATGTCCGCTAAGGAAGTCCGCTTCGGCGGCGACGCGCGCACGCGCATGATGCGCGGGGTCGACATGCTGGCCGATTCCGTGAAGGTGACGCTCGGCCCCAAGGGCCGCAACGTCGTGCTGGCCAAATCCTACGGCGCGCCGCGCATCACCAAGGACGGCGTCACCGTCGCCAAGGAGGT
>JBILYJ010000199.1:0-8471 GCA_044377795.1 Reyranella sp.
CTACAATGTCTTCGCCTGGCCCTTCACCAGCATGATCCCGGTGATCGGCACCGACCGGCTGCTGCTCGGCCCCGAAGGCGTCGGCCTGCTCACCAGCATCGACGGCGTCGGCGCCTTCGCCGGCTGCCTCCTGCTGGCGCTGTGGCTGTCGCCGGGCTGGCATGCCCGTGCCTATGTCGGCGGCACGGCCGCCTACCTGGTCGGGCTGATCGGCTTTGCGGCGGCGCCCACGCCGCTGCTGGCGGGTGCGGCGCTGCTGGTGACCGGCCTCGCCGGCGCCACCTTCGCCACCCTGCAGGCCACGCTCGTCTATCTCGCGGCGCCGATAGAAATGCGCTCGCGCATCCTGGGTGTGCTCTCGGTCTGCATCGGCACCGGCCCGATCGGCTTCGTCTGGCTGGGCTGGCTCGCCGATCTCATCGGAGCGCCCGAGGCCACGGCGATCACCGGCGTGATGGGCCTGCTGGCGCTCGCCGCGACCTGGCCGCTTTGGCGGAGGATTTGAGAAGGAGCCGAAATCCCGGACGTCAGTAGTAGGCTTTCTCCGACTTTGGCGGATCAATGGTGACAGACGTCAAACGCTCTTCGCCGGGGCCGCTCCGGACGCGGTTGCGGATATTGTGTTCCAGCACCGAAAGCTCCGATGCGGCGAAAAAATCGTCGCGATCCTCGCCGGCTTCGAAGTAGAGACCGAGATGGCATCGGCTGAAATCGCCGAGGAAGATTGCCGACATTTCCGAATCATGGTTCTTCAGAAACGCGAAAGGCCGGTCATCCTTGCGCAGAAGAAGACCGATCAGCCTGATTGCCTTGTAGATCAGCGAACTGTCATGAAACATGACTGCCGAATCCGTCTTCATCATCGGCAGGGCCCACAGGAAATCGCGGAAGCAGGCCTGGTCAGTATGCTCGCCGTCGATGAAAGCGAGATCAAACCGACGATCCGACGGCGGCAGCGTGTCGATTGACCCATCGTGAGTCGTCAGCTTCGTCGTTGCCAGCCCCGCCTCGTGCAGGCGGTCGAGCATCGACTGGGTGGTGATGCCGGCATAGTCGAACAGAGCGCCGCGTTCATCGGGCAGGGTCTTGCCGCGCTCGTCGATGGAAAGGATCGACGTGCAGGCTGGGTCCCTGAGAAAGGGCGCCAGGCTGCCGCCGAGAAACGACCCGATTTCCAGGTAGTCGTAGCAGGGTGCGAAGTCACCGATCAGCCGCTGCGCAGCAAGAAGGAACTCCTTGTCGCGGATGCTGCTCTGCGACTCGATGGGAAAGAGGAGAGAAATTTCGGAAGTTTTCGGCATTGTGACGAACCGCCAGGGAAGCAACTAACGAGCAGGGCGATGACATGGGGGAAAGCATCGTGCAAAGCAAGCCTTGTCAAACGAAGTGCTGAAGCAAGCCATGTCCGGTTCGGGGCAGGCGCTACAGGTCGTATTTGGCGACACTGCAGGCCAAGTCCGCAGTGATCCGAAAGCGGACCCGATTTCAGTGTCTTGACAGGCGGCTCATGCTCCTCGGATTTGCAACCGACGAGGACGACTATGAGTCAGTGCCCGAGATAGCTGCGCCGCAGATCGGGATCGCGGGCGAGGTCGGCGGCGCTGCCCGACAGCGCGATGCGGCCGTTCTCCAGCACATAGGCGCGGTGCGCGATGGCGAGCGACTGCACGACGTTCTGCTCGACCAGCAGGATCGCGAGGCCTTGGCCGTTGAGCTGGCCGATCAGGCCGAACATCTCCTCGACCAGGAGCGGCGACAGGCCGAGCGAGGGTTCGTCCAGGATCAGCAGCCGGGGCTCGCTCATCAGGCCGCGACCGATCGCCAGCATCTGCTGTTCGCCTCCCGACAGCGTCCCGGCCGATTGGGTCAACCGCTCGCGTAGGCGTGGGAAGGTTCCGAGCACGCGCTCCAGGTTGGCGGCGCGGTTGGGCTTGCCGCGGCGATAGCTGCCGAGTTCGAGATTGTCGCGCACCGACAGGGTGGGAAAGACGCGGCGGCCTTCCGGGACCTGCACGAGGCCCGCCTCGACGATGCGCATGGAGGAGGCGCCCGTGATCTCCTCGCCGTCGAAGCGGATGGAGCCGCCGAACGGCCGGTAGAGGCCCGAGACATTGTTGTTGAGCGTCGACTTGCCGGCACCGTTGCTGCCCAGCAGCGCCACGATCTCGCCCGCGCCGACGGTAAGGTCGACGCCGCGCAGCACTTCTATCGCGCCGTAGCCGGCGTGCAGAGCCGAGACGTCAAGCACGAAGCACCTTGGCGGCGCCGTGGCCGAGATAGGCTTCGATCACCATTTCGTTGTCGGCGATCGCGGCCGGCGTGCCCTCGGCGATTATGCGTCCCTGGTTCAGCACGTAGACGCGTTCGGCCAGCGAGGTCACGGCCTGCATGACGTGCTCGATCAGCAGGATGGTGACGCCGGAGGCGCGGATGTTCTTGATGACATTCACGATCTCGACGATCTCCGTCGGATTGAGCCCGGCCATCACCTCGTCGAGCAGGAGGAGCCGCGGCCCGGTCGCCAAAGCGCGCGCGAGTTCGAGCCGCTTGCGGCCGGCGACGGTGAGGTCGGCGCCGCGCTGGTCGAGCTGGTCCCTCATGCCGACCAGCGCCGCCACCGCCTCGGCCTCGCGTGCGGCGAGCTGGCGGTCGGCGGTGTGCAGATAGGCGCCGACCATGATGTTCTCGCGCACGCTGATGCCGGCGAAGGGCTGCGTGATCTGGAAGGTGCGAACCATGCCGGCGGCGCAGATGCGATGCGGCGCAAGGCCGGTGATCGGCTTGCCCTCGAAGGAGACCGCGCCGGCATCGGGCCGGTGGAAGCCGGCAATGGTCGCGAACAGGGTCGTCTTGCCCGCACCATTGGGGCCGATCAGGCCGACGATCTCGCCCGAGGCCACGTCGAGAGAGGCGCTGTCCACGGCCTTGAGGCCGCCGAAGGATTTCGAGATGTCGCGCACCTCAAGCATGGCGCGGCCGTCGCCGGAACAGGCTCATCAGCCCGTCGGGCAGGCGCGCCACGATCAGGATCAGCATGATGCCATAGACGATGAGGCTGAGCGGCTGGACGTTCTTGAGGGCCGGCACGACGCTGGCCAGCCAGCGCGTCACCTCGTTGATGCCCATCAGGGTGAACGAGCCGATCAGCGGCCCGAAGATCGTGCCCGCGCCGCCGACCATGCTGACCAGCAGCATCTCGACCGACTTGTCGACGCCGAAGGCGATGCCGGGATCGATATAGAGGTATTTCTGGGCGTAGAAGGTCCCGCCGGCCGCGCACATCGCGCCGGACAGGGTGAGCACCTTCACCTTCTCGGCGAAGACGTCGATGCCCAGCGCCCGCGCCGCATCCTCGTTCTCGCGGATCGCCACCAGCCGCGCGCCGAAGCGGCTGCGCGTCAGCTGCCAGGCGATCAGCAGCGAGACGATGCAGAGCAGCAGGGCGAGGTAGTAGATCCAGATCGGGTCCTTGAACTGGAAGTTCTCGGGCCTCGGGTCGGCCTTGATCAGCATGCCGAGACCGCCCTTGGTGAAGGGCACGGAGTTGGCGAGGATGCGGAAGACCTCGGCGAAGGCCAGCGTGATCAGCGCGAAGTAGGAGCCGCGCAGCCCGGCGCGAAAGGAAAGCACGGCGATCATCCACCCGACTGCGCCGCCCGCCGCCATCGCGACCGGCCAGGCGAGCCAGGGGTTCCAGCCGTAGGTGACCTGCAGGATGGTCGAGGTGTAGGCGCCGGTGCCGAAGAACACGACATGGCCGAACGATGTCTGGCCGGCGAAGCCGCCGGCGATGTTCCAGGACTGGCCGATGAAGGCGGTGAAGAAGACCAGCATGCCGATGGTGACGAGATAGTTCGGCACCAGCAGCGGATAGGCCAGGGCCGCGGCGAGCCCGACGACGCAGAGGAGCACAGCGCGGCTCATGCCTTGCTCCCGAACAGGCCGGTGGGCTTCAGCAGCAGGATCAGGATGAAGATCAGCGAGATGCCGATCTGGCCGAGCTGCTCGCCGAGGAACAGTCCGCCCAGCGATTCGGTGATGCCGATGATGAAGCCGCCGACGGCCGCGCCCGCGAAGCTGCCCATGCCGCCCAGCACGACGATGGTGAAGGCCACGAGGACGAAGGCGTGGCCCGACGACGGCGTCACATAGTAGGTCGGCATCAGAAGACACGCCGCGGCGCCGAGGCAGGCGATGCCGATGCCGTAGGAGACGGCGAAGACGTTCTCGACGTCGATGCCGACCAGCCGCGCGCCCTGCCTCTCCTTGGCGACGGCGCGGATCGCCTTGCCCATGTCGCTGCGCGCCATGTAGAGGCCGAGCGCCGCACAAATCACCAGCGAGGCGCCGAACGAGATGATCTTGGGCAGCGGCAGGAAGGCGGCGCCGATCTCGACGAAGGTGCCGGCGTAAGGAACGTCGATGGTCTGCGTGTCGCCACCGAAGAACAGCAGCGCGACATTGTCGATCACGATCGAGAGGCCCAGCGTGATCAGCAGGATGTTTTCGTCGCGGCCGTGGTTGTAGCGGCCGATCAGCAGGCGGTAGAGCACGAAGCCGAACCCGAAGGCGCCGGCGATCACCACCGGCAGGGCGGCGTAGGGATCGATGCCGATCAGCCGCCAGAGGTAGAAGACGGCATACATGGCCAGCATCAGCAGGCTGCCATGAGCGAAGTTGATGATGTGCAGCACGCCGTAGATCAGCGTCAGGCCGACGGCGACCAGAACGTAGATTCCGCCGGCCAGAAGGCCGTTCAGGACGCCCGCGAAGAGAAAGGCGGGATCGAACACGCCTTCAGAGTCTTTCGGCTTCGGGTTGAACCATATCCCTCATCCTGAGGAGGTCCGAAGGGCCGTCTCGAAGGATGGGCAGCAGACGCGGTGCTCGTGCCCACCCTTCGAGACGCTCACTGCGTTCGCTCCTCAGGGTGAGGTCTTCGTTGGAAAGTTCGACGCCATCCAATATCACCCGGAAGCCCTTAGAGCTTCGGCTTGGGGAACACCGCCTTGGCCGAGGCGAACTCCTTGGGTGCGATCACCTCGATCTCGCCCTTGAGGGACTGCATGGTCGCCGGCCGCCCGCCCTGGTTCTGGCCGTTGACGAACTTGGTCGGCCCGTAGGGCATCAGCTCGGCCTTGAAGGTCGAGGCGGCCAGTGCCGCGATCAGCTTCTCCTTGTCGGCCGAACCGGCATTCTCCAGCGCGTCGGCCAGCAGCATGACGTTGGTGTAGGTGAGATAGACCTCGAAGGTGAACAGCGCGCCCGTGGCCTCGACGCGCTTCTTCAACGCCTGCGCTTGCGCACTCTTCGGATTGTACCAGTGGTTCACGTCCATCATGTACTGGGAGACGTCGGGCATCTCCTTGACGAACTTGTAGTTGAAGCCGCCGCCCAGGATCGAGAAGAAGCCCGCGACGTTCACCTTCTGCTGGTAGAGGGTGCGCGCCAGCAGCATGTACTCGTTGCCGTAGTTCGACATCATGACGATGTCGGGCGCCAGCGAGCGGATGCGCAGCGCAATGTTGTCGAAGTTGCGCGTCGGGTTGTCGTGGGCGATCAGCTCCTTCGGCGTAATGCCGATCGAGGGCAGCTTGCCGGCGAGCAGCTTGGCCGTGCCGGTGCCGAATTCGCCCGATTCGTGGACGATCACCGCCGTCTTGGCGACGTCGTTGGCGGCCTTGTTGAGTGCCCCCAGCGAGGCGATGCCGTCATCGACGCAGACACCGAATCCCGGCTTCAGGCGGAACACGTTCTTGAGGCCGCGGTTCATCAGCAGGTCGGAGGCACCGACATCGACCAGGAAGGGCGTGCCGTACTTGGCGGCGGCCTGGCTGGCGGCGATGCCGACCGGGCTCTGGAAGCAGCCGATATAGGCGGCCACGCCCTGCTCGTTCATCTTCTCGACTTCGCTGACGCCGACCTCGACCTTGGACTGGCTGTCGCCCAGCAGTGCCTCGAGCTTTGCGCCGCCCATCGACTTGATGCCGCCCGCCTTGTTCACGTCCTCGATGGCCATCGTGCCGCCCAGCCGGCTCTGCTGGCCGTTGTAGGCGACGAAGCCGGTGACGGGATGGATCATGCCGACCTTCACGGCGGCCGGCTGGGCGCCGACCAGACCGGGCGCGCCGATCGCGCCGGTCGCCAGCACGGTGCCACCCGCGATAAAGGTCCGACGCGAAACCCCAGACTTCCGTTGCTTGGTCATGAAACCCTCCCGGCAGATCAACGAGCGAAGATCGAGCGTATGTCGGCGATGCTATCCAGTACCAGAATCTTCTTCCGCATTTCGTCGGCGATCTCGTGAGGCAACATTCGTGCCGTCAGCGAGAAGTACTTTCCCGTGAGCTCGTCGCGCGAGTAGGGATCCTGGTCGTCACCGCGATTGGCCTCGACGGATGCCGAGAGCGTGTGGCCGTCGCGCAGGCGGACATCGACCCGGGCCGGGCGGAACTGCGGCAGCCTGGCCGTCATCGCCTCGTCCTCGGTCACGAAGACGCGCTTGGCGAAGGCCTGCACCTTCTCGTCGCGCAGGGCGTCCCAGGTGAAGTTCTCGACTCGCGAGGAACCACGCACGAGGCGCGTGGCCACCGCGAAGGGCACGGAGAACTTGCCGGCCAGCGTATTGCGCGGCGCCTGGTCGTCGAGCTCGGCGGCATAGAGATAGCTCGCCACATCCACCCGCTCGACTGCGTCCGCGACGACGGCTTCCTTGGCGAGCAGGTTCTCCAGCGCATCGAGCGCGCCGTGATTGTAGCGGCAGCAGGAATGGAGCTTGAAATAGTTCTGGTCGATCTGCCAGTCGCGGCCCAGCCCGTCGATCATGCGCGCCGTGTCGAAGCGCTCCGATACGACCTTACCGAACACGCTGGACAGCCCGTCGCGCTCGCCGATGAAGCCCGTTTCGACGAGATCGATTGCCATGAGCGCCATGCGGTTCGAGATGCCGGCATAGGCGTTCCGCACCGTGCCGCCCTCCAGCATCGTGCGCTTGGAGCTGGCGAGCGTCAGCGAGGAGGCGACGTTGATCGTCTCGCGGATCCGCGCCGCATCGTAGCCGAGCAGCTTCGCGACGGCGGCCGCGGCCCCCACCGTGCCCCAGGTGCCATGCGGGTGCATGTCGGGTCGCAGCGAGGCCGCGATGCCGATGCGCGCACCGACCTCGTAGCCCAGGACCAGCGCCTCCATTGCCGCCTTGCCGGAAAGGCCCTTGATCTCGGCCATGGCCCAGACGGCGGGCAGGGCATGGATCGAGGGATGGCCCTTGGCGAAGCGGTTGCCTTCGTCCATTTCGAGGAAGGTGCCGGCGGTGCCGTTGAGGAAGGCGGCGGCGGCCGACACTGCCGTCTTGCCGGTCCCCATCACCGAGGCCTCGCCGACCGGGCTGACCGTGAGCCTGGCTGTCAGCGCCTGCATCTCGGGTTCGGCCGCGCCGCCCACGATGGCCCCGATCGTGTCGAGGATGACGTAGGAGGTCTGCTCGACCGTGGCGGGCTTCAGCGTCTCCAGACGGAAGTCCGCGATGAACTCCGCAAGCGTATCGAGCCAGAACCTGGTCACGCGATCAGCCCATCATCGTTTCGCGATAGTGCTTGGCCACCTCGCCCGGAGTCGCCTGCCAGATATTGCCGAACCGCTCGACGCGCCGCAGCGCCTCATCGAGATACTTGATGCGATGCGCCATACCCATCAGCCAGGGATGGATCGACAGGTTGAACACCTGTCCGCCCTCGTGATGTAGCAGCTCGAAGGCATCGCCCACGATGTCGGGGTAGCGCGCGGTGTTGATGCGCCGCAGCCAGAGTTGCTGCACGTCGTCCCATTCCGGCTGGTTGGGCAGCGAGACGAACTTCCGGCCATCGCCGACATGCATCGGATAGGGCTGGTCGTCGTTGGGCCAGTCGAGAACGTAGTCGAGGCCCGCCTCGGACAGCAGCTTCGGCGTGCGCTGGCTCTCGCCATATTCCTGGCCAAGCCAGCCCTTGGGCGCCGCGCCAGTCGCCTTCTCGATCGCGGCGATCGACGTCGCGATCTCCTGCTTCTCCTCGGCCTCGCTCATCTTCGAGCTGATCATGCGATTGGCCGAGACGCCGTGGCCGATGATCTCGTAGTTCCGCTTGCGGAACTGCTCTATCAGGAAGGGATAGCGCTCGGCCGCCATCGCGTTGACGGCCACGCCGGCGCGGATCTGGTAACGATCGAGCACGTCGAGGACGCGGAAGATGCCGGTGCGGTTGCCGTACTCACGCTGCGTCCAGGTGCGGTAGTCGGGATGGTAGGTGCCGAACTCGCCGGTGAAGCGGCTGTCCTTCACGATGCCCTCGGGCGGCAGCAGCTCGTAGTATTCGAGATGGAGCACGACGTAGAAGGCGACGCGGGCGTTGCGCGGCCAGTTGAGCTTGGGCCGTTTCGGATAGGGGGCGTAGTCGTACCAGGGATTGTCCATCCCGGCGGGCAGCGGCGGCGGGTTC
>JBILYJ010000004.1:0-31560 GCA_044377795.1 Reyranella sp.
GCTACGCGATGCTCCTCAGGGTGAGGTTGTCGGGGCTGTTCATAGCCCGTTGTTTTAGCTGCATTCATTTCCGGCCAGACTCTGAGGAGCGGTCCGCAGGACCGCGTCTCGAAGGATGGGAACGCGCACCACGTTATTGCCCATCCTTCGAGACGGCCGCTGCGCGGCCTCCTCAGGATGAGGTTGGTGGTTAACTTGAGGCGGAAGCCTCAGTGCTCGCGCGGGGCGTGCTTGCCCAGGATGCGCTGCAAGGTGCGGCGATGCATGTTGAGGCGACGCGCCGTCTCGGAGACGTTGCGGTCGCATTGCTCGAACACCCGCTGGATATGCTCCCAGCGCACGCGGTCGGCCGACATGGGGTTGCTGGGCGGCGGCGGCAGCTTGCGGCCGTGCGCGGTCAGCGCCTGCTCGATGGCGTCGGCGTCGGCCGGCTTGGCGAGATAGTCGACGGCGCCTTCCTTCACGGCGGCCACCGCGGTCGCGATGTTGCCGTAGCCCGTCAGCACGACGATCCGGATATCGGGACGGGCCTGGCGCAGCGGCCCGACCAGCTCCAGCCCGTTGCCGTCGGCCAGCCTCAGGTCGAGCACGGCGAAGGCGGGCGGCCGGGCGGTCTGGGCCAGCGCTTCGGCCACGGAGCCCACGGCGGTGACGATGAAACCGCGTTGCTCCAGCGCACGCGCAATACGGTTGCGGAAAGCTGCATCATCGTCCGCGATCAGCAAGGTACGGTCCTTGTTGTTCGTCGTGCCGGCGATCACAGGTGACAAGGGGCGCGGGGCGCCGCTGTCCTGGGTCATTGCGACTCCTTCGACATCGGCCGCTATGTAGCCTTGAAGACCGGATTTGGCCAGCGCACCGAAACGGCGGCCCCACCGCCCGTGGCGCTGCGATTGCCGAAGGTCACGTTGGCGCCGGTGCGCTCCAGCAGCGTCTTGGCGATGAAGACGCCCAGGCCCATGTGGCCCTCCTGACCCTGTCGGGTCGAAATGAACGGGGTTCCGAGTTCGTCGAGCAGCGCCTCGGAGAAGCCCGGCCCGTCGTCCACGACCTCGACCTCCGACCAGTCCCGCGTCCAGCGGGTGGTGACGCGGACCTCGCGCCGGGCGAAGGAAACGGCGTTCTGCACGATGTTTCCGATACCCTGCATGATTTCCGGACTGCGCAGCTGGATGGGCGCCGTCTTCGGCACGCTCTCTCCGACCGGACCGGCCTCGAAGGCAATGTCGATCTCCTCGCGCGCATAGTTCTGCGCCGCCGCCTCGATGAGCGCCGGCAGCGGCACAAGCGTGTAGGAATCCGAAACGTCTCCTGCGGGATCCATCGAGAGTCGCGCCAGGATCGAGCGGCAGCGCTCCGATTCGGCGGCCAGCAGCTCCACGTCCTCGCGCAGGGGATCGTCGAACTCGATCTCGCGCTGCATCTCCTTGGTGATCACGGCAATGGTCGAGAGCGGCGAGCCCAGCTCATGGGCCGCGGCGGCCGCCAGCGCGCCCAGGGCCGAGAGCTGCTGCTCGCGCGCCAGCGCCGCCTGCGCGGCGGCCAGCGCATCGGCCATCTGGCGCGCCTCTTCCGCCGTCCGCCAGCCGTAGAGCGTGATCAGCAGGGTGGTCAGCGAAAGGCCGGCCCAGACGCCGACCTGGTAGATGTCGGGGAGATCGGGCGGCGGGCCCCGCCAGGGCAACGGCTGATAGAACAGCCCCAGCACCGCAATGCTGGCGATCGTGAGCAGGGTGAGTGCGACGTTGCTCGCCAGCGACAGGATGGTGGCGCCGATGGCGACCGGCGCCAGCAGCAGCAGCGCGAACGGATTGGTGAGACCGCCCGTGAGGTAGAGCAGCACGGCGAGCTGCAGGATGTCGAAGGCGAGGAAGATCGCGGCCTCGCGATCATCGATGCGGGCCGAGCCCGGTCGGCCGATGCTGACCGTGAGATTGAGCAGGGCCGAGAGCGCGATCGTGCCGCCGACCGCCAGCACCGGCATGCCGAAGCCCAACCCCCAGTGCACGACGGCAGCGGTGAAGGCCTGACCTGCCACCGCGCCCCAGCGGATGAGGACAAGGGTACGCAGGCGCACGCCACCGCGCAGCACGGGCACGGCGCCGGAGCGCCGGGGAGCGGCGAGCGGAGGCTCTGCGGATCGGCGCGCATCGTCGTCACGCACCGCCACGATCCTATTCCTCGATCATGAGATGCTTGCGATGCACCGTCGTGAAGAGGGGGATCTTGCGCTGTGTCGTGCGGTCGGGTGGTTCCTTCACCAGCCGTCCGATCTCGCCCAGGATCAACCCGGTGATGGTCGGCAGCGGCAGCTCGCGCGCCTCGTCGAGGCGCACCCAGCGGATGTCGCCCATCTCGCTCGAATGACGGATCTCGCCGGACGCGTCCTCGGCCCGCGCCATGAAGAAGCGGGCATTGAAGCGGCGCGGCCGGCCGGGCGGCGTCACCGCACGCGCGATCAGGTCGAGGCAGTCGAGCGCCGGCGCCATGCCCTGGTCGAGGAAGCCCTTCCAGTGCTCGCCATAGTCCTTCCTTGGCGCGCCACCCTCGAGCGGCTTGCCGAGCATCAGGCCGCTCTCCTCGAAGGTCTCGCGCACCGCCGCCACCGCCAGCGCCCGCGCGCGCTGCGCCGAGGCCGCGCGCATCAGGCGCTCGTTGACGAACGGATCGAGCGAGGTCGCGACCGGAACGCGTGCATCGTCGGGATCGACCTTGCCGCCCGGGAACACATAGCGGTTGGGCATGAAGGCGTGGGCGGCGGCGCGGCAGCCCATCAGGACCTCCGGCGTGCTGCCCTGCATGCGCACCAGGATCAGGGTCGCGGCATCGCGCGGCCGCAGATAGGGATAGACCTTGTCGACCTGCTCGACCGGCCGTTCGCTTCCGGGTTTCAGGGGGACCTTGGGGGCTTCGTCGTAGCCCTTGTCGGTGCCGCGGACGACGGCGCCGTCGGGAATGCCTCGTTTGCTCATGGCACCAAAGTTAAAGGGTCATTCATCCCAACGCGAGCGATCTTTGACCAGCCGTCGTCCCGAGCGGAGCGCCGCAGGCGCGCAGTCGAGGGAGACGGGTGGGGCTTAGAAGCTCCACTCCACCGGCGTGTCGGGGCGGAAGACGGTGATGTCCTTGCCGCCGCCCGGGACCGCCACGCGGTCGGGGATGTCGAGGGGCTTGGCGTGCAGCGTGACCTTCTCTTCGTTGACCGGCAGGCCGTAGAAGCGCGGGCCGTTCAGGGAGGCGAAGGCTTCGAGATGGGCGAGCGCGCCCTCTTCCGCGAAGACCTGCGTGTAGACCTGCATCGCCACCGGCGCGTTGAACACGCCGGCGCAGCCGCAGGCGCATTCCTTGGTGTCGGTCGTGTGCGGTGCGGTATCGGTGCCGAGGAAGAACAGGCCGCTGTCGGAGGTCGCCGCCCTTCGCAGAGCGAGACGATGCTCCTCGCGCTTGGCGATCGGCAGGCAATAGAAGTGCGGACGGATGCCGCCCTTGAAGATCGCATTGCGGTTGTAGCTGAGGTGATGCGGCGTGATCGTGCCGCCCATCCGGCCGGGATTGGCCTCGACGAAGGCCACGCCCTCGCGGGTCGTGATGTGCTCCAGCACGACCTTGAGGCCCTCGTGGCGCTTCAGCAGCGGCGCCATCACCTTGTCGAGGAACACCGCCTCGCGGTCGAAGATGTCGACCTCGGGATCGGTCACCTCGCCATGGACCAGCAGCGGCATGCCGGCCTTTTCCATGGCCTCCAGCCCCTTCGCGACGTGGTCCATCGAGGTCACGCCGTGGGCCGAGTTGGTCGTGGCATGCGCCGGATAGAGCTTGGCCGCGACCCAGACGCCCTCCGCCTTGCCGCGCGCGAGCTCGGCCGGGTCGGCGCCGTCGGTCAGGTAGCAGGTCATCAGCGGCTCGAAGTTCAGCTCCTTCGGCACCGCGGCGCGGATGCGCTCGCGATAGGCGCTGGCCTCGGCCACCCGGGTCACCGGCGGCACCAGGTTGGGCATGATGATGGCGCGGGCGAACTGGCGCGCGGTGTGCACGGCGCAGGCCGCCAGCATCACGCCGTCGCGCAGGTGGACGTGCCAGTCGTCGGGACGGCGGATGGTGATCGAAGCCGGGTTCGCAGATGTGGGGGTCGGATGTGCAGTGGCCATGACCCGCTTTCTACGCTTGCTCCCGGACGGGCTCCAATGTTGATTGCGGGCATGAACGATCTGAACGATGCCGTCGCCTTCGCCCTGGCCGCCCAGTCCAACTGGCCCGCCAGCATGTACATGCCCGACGGGCAGTTCGTGATGACCTACGATTCGGGCGAGAAGGCCCCCGACAACGAGGTGCTGGGCCCGGTGACGCCGCGCGGCGGGCCGTCGGGCCTCGTCTATCGCGGCGGCCACAAGATCGCCGAATGGGGCGACGTCGACCGCGCCGACATGACCTTCAGCGTCGCCAAGAGCTACCTCGCCTTGCTCGCGGGCCTGGCGCTGGGCGACGGGCTGATCAGGAGCCTCGACGACAAGGTGGCGGACTACGCGCTCGATGACGGGTTCACCAGCGAGCAGAACCGCGACATCACCTGGCGCCACCTGCTGACCCAGACCAGCGAATGGTCGGGCACCGTCTTCGGCAAGGAGGACCGCATCGATCACAATCGCGTGGTCGGACTGGCCGTGGCCGACGCGCCCAAGGGCACGCGGCGCGCGATGAAGAAGCCCGGCAGCTTCTACGAATACAACGACGTCCGCGTGAACCGGCTGTCGCGCTCGCTGCTGCAGGTCTTCAGGGAGCCGCTGCCGCAGGTGCTGAAGCGGCGCATCATGGATCCGATCGGCGGCTCGCAGACCTGGAAGTGGGACGGCTATCGCAACTCCTACGACACGATCGACGGCAAGCAGATGCTGTCGGTGCCGGGCGGCGGCCACTGGGGCGGCGGCATCGTCATCTCGGCGCGCGACCTCTCGCTGATGGGACGGCTGGTGGCGCAGGGCGGCGTCTGGGACGGCAAGCGGATCCTGCCCGAGGGCTGGACCGCGGAGCTGGTGAAGCCCTGCCCGGTCGCGCCCTTCTACGGGCTGATGTGGTGGCTCAACACCGGCCGCAAACAGTTCGCCGCGGCCTCCGAGAGCAGCTACTTCGCGCTGGGCTGGGGCAGCCACATCGTCTGGATCGACCCCGACAACGACCTGGTGACGGTGCTGCGCTGGATCGACCGCAAGAAGGCGCCGGAATTCGTCGAGCGCCTGCTGGGAGCGATCAAGGCATGAGTCTGGATTTCTCCGCCGTTCCGACCTTGCCGGACGGCCGCACCGCCGCCGAACATATCGACGCCGTCGCCGCCTTCTCGCAGGCCGTGCGCGTGCCCATGGGTCCGCGCAGCGTCGGCGGCACCGGCACGATGATGTGGCACGTGTTCGGCGCCGACTCGCGCAAGCCGATCCTGCTGCTGTTCCACGGCGGCTCGGGCTCGTGGATCCACTGGATCCGCAACGTCCTGCCGCTCAGCGAGCATTTCACCGTCTATGCCGCCGACCTGCCGGGCCTCGGCGACAGCGACCCGCCCGACGACGTGAACGACATCTGGTCGGTCACGCACTGCGTGCAATACGCGATGGATGAGCTGCTGCCCCGGCACCAGCCCTTCGCCATCGCGGGCTTCTCCTTCGGCGGCATGGTCTCGGGCCATATCGCAACGCTCTTCCAGGACCGCATCGAGCGCATCGCGCTGGTCGGCGCCGGCGGCCTGAAGGCCACGCGCAAGCCCGGCCCCAAGCTGCACAAGCTGCTGCCCGAGATGCCGCCCAAGACGCTGGCCGCCGAGGCGCGGCGCAATCTCGAGATCCTGATGCTGCACGACCCCAGGAACGTCGACGGCGTGGCGATCCACATGCAGATCCTCAACACCACCCGCGCCAGGACGCGCAGCCGCATCATGGGCCAGGCCTTCAAGCTCAGCGAAGTGCTGCCGCGCGTGAAGACGCCGCTCACCGGCATCTGGGGCGAGTTCGATTCGACGACCTATCCGCACATCCAGGAGCGCATCGATCTCTTCCGCGCCCTGCAGCCCGACTTCGAGATGAACGTCATTCCCGGCGCCGGCCACTGGGTGGCCTATGAAGCGGCCGATGCCTTCAACGAGGTGCTGCTCCGCGTCCTCGCGAAGTGACGAATGCCCGATCGGCTGCCGCCGTCCTGCTGGCTCTTGCCGCGTCGCCGGCCGCGGCGCAGCAGAACGTTGCCAACAATCCGCTGACCGACATCCCGGCGATCCAGGTTCAGAACTACCTGCAGCCGGTGATGAGCGGCCAGCCGGGCAGCGGTGCCGACCAGCCCTTCCTGCGCGGCATCCTCCCGCACGACACGTTCGGCTGGCCACAGCTCATGCGCGCCTCGCTGGCCACCGGCACGACGGTGTGGGGACCGGCTGGCACCGAGAGCGGCCTGGGCGACCTCACGCTGTTCGACGTGCCGCTCATCCAGCTCGCCAATGCCAAGATGGGAATCGGGCCGCTGCTCATCCTGCCGACCGCCACCAGCCCGGCGCTGGGCGAGCGCAAGTGGCAGGCCGGCGTGCAGGGTGTCGTGAGCGCGCCCTACGACTGGGGGCTGCTTGCGGCGCTGGTCGCCTACCAGCAGGCGTTCGACAGCAGCGCGCGGTCGCTCACCATCCAGCCGTTCCTGTTCTACAATCTCGAGAACGGCTTCTACCTGCGCTCGAGCGGCATCACGACGATCGATTTCGGTCGCCAGCGCGCGGTCGTGCCGGTGGGCCTGGGCCTCGGCCGGGTCAAGCTCCTGGACAACGGCAACGTGCTGAACATGTATCTCGAGCCGCAATACTCGGTGGTGCAGAGCGGCATCGGGCAGCCGAGCTTCCAGATCTTCGCCGGCTTCAACATCCAGTTCCCGCCGGGCCGCACACCCTGATCACCTACCTCATCCTGAGGAGCGGCCGCAGGCCGCGTCTCGAAGGATGGGCAACAGACGGGGTGCTCGTGCCCACCCTTCGAGACGCATCGCTGCGCGATGCTCCTCAGGGTGAGGTAGGTACTTGAATCGATTCAATTCATTTCCGGTCAACCTCTCAGGGTGAGGTCGGTGTCGGGAAGCCCTGGATCGATTCAATCTCGGCCGGAAAGGCTCTAGCTGCCGCCCATCACCCAGCGGGGCAGGCCGAGCGCGATGTCGGGGAAGGCCATGAGCAGCAGGATCAGCGCGAGCATCGCGCCCACGAACGGCAATGCGCCGCGGATCACGTCGGCGATGGCCCCGGTCGTGCGCAGGCTCTGCACGACGTAGAGGTTGAGGCCGACCGGCGGCGTCACCAGCGCCGCCTCGATCAGGATCGTCAGCACGATCCCCCACCAGATCGGATCCCATCCCAGGCCGACCACGATCGGGAACACGAACGGGGTCGTGAGGATCATCATGGAGATGGTCTCCATGAAGCAGCCGAGGATCAGGTAGAACACGATCAGCAGCAGCATGGTGCCGACCTTGCCCAGCCCCAGCGCCTCGATCGCCTTGGCCACGCCGTCGGTGACGCCGATGTTGGCCAGCACGAAGTTCAGGAACTGCGCGGCGATGATGATCAGCATGATCATCGCCGTCGTCCGCATCGTGCCCTCGAACACCGCCTTCATCATCGGCCACGACAGCGCGCGCTCCCAGGCGGCCAGCACCAGCGCCGCGAAGACGCCCATGGAGGCGGCCTCCGTGGGCGTGGCCCACCCGGCATAGATCGAGCCGACGACGACGCCGAAGATGAACAGTGGCGCCACGAGGTCCTTCAGGCTGCGCAGCCGGTCGCGCCAGCTGCTCTCCACCCGCGTGCCGCCCTTGGCCGGCCAGATCAGGCAATAGACCAGGACGATCAACATGAAGAAGCCGGTCAGCAGCAGGCCGGGAATCATGCCCGCCAGATAGAGCCGCGGTACCGAGGTCTGGGTCAGCAGCCCGTAGAGGATGAAGTTGATCGACGGCGGAATGAGGATGCCCAGCGTGCCGCCGGCGGCCAGCGTGCCGAGGAACAGCGGCTCGTCGTAGCCGCGGATCTTGACCTGCGGCAGGGCGACGACGCCGACCGTGGCGGCGGTGGCGACGCTCGAGCCCGAGGTCGCCGCGAACATCGCGCAGGTGCCGATGTTGGCGTGCATCAGGCCGCCCGGCAGCCAGGAGAGCCAGGTCGCGATCGCGCCATAGACGCGATGGGCGATGCCCGAGCGCAGCAGGATCTCGCCCAGCATCACGAACATCGGGATGGCGATCAGGATGTATTCGGAACTGGCGTTCCACACGATGTCGCCCATCGCGAGGTAGAGCGGGATCGACGAGAAGAACTGGTTGAGCGCGAGGCCCAGCACGCCCATGACGGCGGCGACCGGAACGCTGACCGCCAGCAGGGCGACGAGGAGAAGGAGCGCGGTGCCGAGCATCGTTACCTCTTTGCCGCCGTGTCCGGCGATCCGATTCCCAGGGAGCCCAGCTCGCCCTTCACTTCCTCGTCCTGAGACGGCACGCCGATGGTCGCCGAGACGGTGCCGAGGTCGCCGCGCACCAGCGCCAGCAGGCTGCGCAGGAAGGCCAGCACGGTGACCGCCAGGAACAGCACGAAGCCCGCGAACCACGGCGCCTGCGGCCAGGCCAGCGGAATGCGCAGCGGCGTGTTGGAGCGGTTACCGCCGGTCAGGTTATCGAGAAAGATCTCGCCGGCGCGGTCGACGATGGCCAGGACGAGGATCGCGAGGCCCACGATCGCCAGCAGGTCGAAGACCGCCCGGGCGCGGGCCCCGAGCTGGCCATAGAGCACGTCGATGCGGACATGGCCGCGCGTCACCAGCACGTGCGCCAGCGACCACGAGGTGCCGACCGCGAAGAGATAGGCGGCGATCTCGTCGGAGCCGGAGAAGGTGAAGGCGAGCAGCTTGCGGCTGATCACCTCGACCGTGACCACGACGGCCGCCAGCAGGATCATGGCGCCACCGGCCCATGCTCCCCAGAGGGCGGCGACCGATGCGCCGCGCCACAGACGTTCCATGTGTCCCCCTCCCCCGAAGGGTCGCCGCGAGGCGAAGCTCAGTTCGCCTTGGCGACGAGGCCGTAGCGCTTGCCGACCATCTCGGTCCACTTGGTCGCGCACTCCGCGCCGCAGCGCTTGGCCCATTCGGGCAGCACGACGTCGTTCAGCGCCTTCTTGACCAGGGCGCGGTCGGCGTCCGTCGGCATCACCAGCTTCAGCTTGGCCGCCGGTCCGACCGAGCACGGGCCGTTGCCGGTGTTGCAGGCGATGCCTTCCTTGGTGTCGGCCTCGACACTGGCCCAGGCCGCGTCTTCGAGCTTCTTGAACTGGCCCGTCATGAATTCCTGGGTCGGCTTGGAGAGCTTGTTCCAGCTGGCCAGGTTCACGGAGACGAAGCCCGCGGTGTAGCCCAGCGACACGTCGACGACGGTCTTCACCACTTCCGGCCACTTCGCCTGGTATCCCGGCAGCGTGCCGGTGATGCCGCAGTCGACGACGCCCTTCTCGAGCGCCGGCACGACCTCGCCGAAGGGAATGGTGACGGCGGAGCCGCCCAGCGCCTTGACCAGGTCGGACTGGGAGACGCCCTGCACGCGCACCTTCTTGCCCTTGATGTCGGCCAGGCTGGAAATCTCGTCGCGGCAGAAGAACACCTGCTGCGGGAAGGCGAAGGTCGACACGATCATCGAGCCGAACTTGTCGCGCATCACCTTCTGCATCTCGGGCATCCAGGCGTTCAGGATCTCGCGCTGCTGGGCCACGCTGGTCGCCACGCCCGACAGGTCCGAGCCCTCGAAGATGGCGGCGCCGTCGTCGACGTAGATCGGCAGCGCATGCGCCACGTCATAGACGCCGGACTTCAGCAGCCGCAGCACCTCGGTGCCCTTGAGGTTGAGCTCCGTGATCGACTTGATGTTGCCGGTCAGCTTGCCGCCCGAGGCCGCGCCGAGCTGCTCGCTCCAGAACGGGGCCTCGACCTTCTTGTTGATGTTGAGGAAGTTCCACGTGCCGATGACGTTGAACTTCTTGGTATCGAGTTGGGCCGGCGCCGGTGTCGCGGCCGGTGTCTGGGCCGAGGCGATGCCAGTGCTACCGACGGCCAACGCCGCCGCCATTCCGAGAAGTGCGGTGAATTTCATCTGTGACTCCCTGTTCCGCGCCTCTAACCCCGTGGCGCAGTTGCCCGCGAATGTCGTTCAATTCGCCGGGAGGGGCAAGGGCACGCCCCGCTTGCCTGCGGGGCCGGGCCTATCGACTATGGCCCCGTCGAATAAGAACGAGAGGAAACGATGCCCAACCTGCTCTGCGTCGGCACCGCCGGCATGTCGGTGTGGTTCAGCCGCGACGACGGCGAGACCTGGATCCGGCCCTATATCGAATCCGGCCTCTACCTCGAGGCGCGCGTCTGGGCGCTGTCGGCGCATCCCAAGCGGCCGGGCGAAGTGCTGGCCGGCACCGACTCCGGCCTCTACCGCTGGAACGAGGGCGACCAGAAATGGACGCACCTGCCCTCGGTGCTCGACGAGTACGACATCTGGGCGATGGCGCAGGCGCCGGACGATCCCGACACGATCGTGGTCGGCACCCAGCCCGCGCACATCTTCGTCTCGTCCGACGGCGGCAAGAGCTTCACGCCCGCGCAGGGCTCGTTCGCCGACGCCTGCATCTTCGTGGGCAAGCCGCGCGTCACGCAGATCCTGTTCGACCCGGTCGACAAGGACACGCTGTGGGCCGGCGTCGAGATCGACGGCGTGCACCGCTCGACCGATCGCGGCCGCACCTGGAAGAAGGTGGGCCAGGGCATCAACTCCGAGGACATCCACGGCCTTGCCGTGATCCGCAACGGATCGAAGCTGGTCTATGCCACGACCAACCGCGGCCTGAACCTGAGCCGCGACAATGGCGAGACCTTCGCCTTCCAGGAACTCGACTCGCCCTGGCAGTACACCCGCACCATCGTGCCGCGCGCCGACGGCGACGCGACGGTGTTCCTGACCAACGGCAACGGCCCGCCGGGCTCGACCGGCCGGCTGCTGCGCAGCACCGACCATGGCGCCCACTGGCAGGACGCGAAGCTGCCGGGCGAGCTCAACTCGACGCCGTGGACGGTGGCGACGCATCCCTCGAACCCGAAGCTGATCTTCGTCTGCTCCAACCTCGGCCAGCTCTTCCGCTCGACCGACGGCGGCGAGACCTGGACCAAGCTCCCGCGCGAGTTCGGCGAGGTCCGCAGCACGATCTGGCAACCGCTGCCTTAAGGCCTTCCCGCTTCGAGCCCCCGCCACCCCCTCATCCTGAGGAGGCCGCAAAGCGGCCGTCTCGAAGGATGGGCAACAAACGTGGTGCTCGTGCCCACCCTTCGAGACGCTCACCGCGTTCGCTCCTCAGGGTGAGGCGTTTTTAGAAGCCCTGACGCGCAATATTGTTGCGCGAACGGTTATCACGAAAGGGGTGCGGCATTCCCTTCGACTGTTTCGTTTATTTCGTCTGTTTCGTTTACTCGCCAGACCTTCGACTTTCCAACGACCCGCCAAAGGAGCCCGCGATGAGAACCACCGTCGCCGAGATCGCGCCCGGCATCTACCGGCTCTCGACCTTCGTGCCCAACGTCGGCCCGACCGGCTTCACCTTCAACCAGTTCCTGATCGACGCCGACGAGCCGCTGCTCTTCCACTACGGCCAACGCAGCCTCTTCCCGCTGATCGTCGAGGCGGTGAAGACCGTGATCCCGCTGACGAAGCTGCGCTGGACGACCTGCTCCCATGTCGAGGGCGACGAAAGCGGCGCGCTCAACCAGTGGCTCGCCGCCGCGCCCAACGCCCAGCCGGCGCACGGCCTGACCGGCTGCAACATCTGGCTCGCCGACATGGCCGACCGCCCGCCGCGCGCGCTCCAGGACAACGAGGTGCTCGACCTCGGCGGCAAGCGGGTGCGCTGGCTCGACACGCCGCACGTGCCGCACAACTGGGACGCCGGCCTGATCTACGAGGAGACGACCGGCACGCTGTTCAGCAGCGACCTCTTCACCCAGACCGGCCCCGCCGATCCCACCACCGAAAGCGACATCGTCGCCCCCGCCATCGCGGTCGCCGAGCGCCTGCCCTTCATGCCGCCGACGCCGATGGCCGCGCCGACGCTACGCCGGCTGGCGGCGCTGAACCCGACGACGATCGCGCTGATGCACGGGCCGACGTTCAAGGGCGATGGGGCGGCGGCGTTGGAGGGGTTGGCCACTCACTATGCTCGACGGTAAGAGCAAAACGCCTTGCGCCGCCCACTAGGGTGCTTTTCTGGAAACCGGGAGAGGATGCCCCTCGAATAGGGGCGTGTCTTTTGGCGATCTATTTATTTCTGGGCGAGTTTCCGCAAGAGCTCGATCCATGAGTTCATCACGTGGGACTAAGTCCAGATCGATTTTCTTTGTTTCTCCAAGAATTTTTACCGCAAGCAGGCCACGCTTATCCCACTTGCTTCGCGTCCCCTCTAAAGGCTTCTCGGCCACGACACGTCTAATTCCAGATTGAATTATGAGGCCGGCACACTGCGCACATACCGGTTTGCCATATACAAAAATTTCTCCGCCTACCGCCCCTCGGCCAGCAATCGTGATGGCGTTTGCCTCGGCGTGAATAATCATGTCGAGCTTTGTATCTTGATCCTGAAGACGCTCCTGAGAGTCCTCCACCTGACGAGGAAATCCATTATAGCCAACTGCGCACAGACGGCCCTGGGCGTCGACAAGCACAGCACCCACCTGAGCGTTAGGATCTTTCGACCAACCCGAAACGTGCCGCGCAAGTCTCAGATAACGGTCATCCCATTTGCGATTATTCGCCAGTTCTTCCATAGATTGCAGAACACCCGTCTTCCCCAATCATATGACTTTAGCCAATACGACTTAGTCAAGCGCAAGAAGCGGAGCCAAGCCGCGGCGACTTTACGCCTTGATACCCTCTAGCCCTCCGTTGATGCCGTTCGTAAGAAATGCATGATTATACATTACGCCAAAAAAACCACCACTGATTGTGTATCGCCAAGACTACCTCTACCTTGCCGTTGTTAAGTTGCGCTCTTTGCACGACTGCATCAATCTTGCAGGTAGCGCAGCCCGATATGGAGGACATGGCGGGTGGCAGAGAAACCACAGAAATTCGGCGGACCCTGGTCGCTCATTAAGGTCGAAACAGTCGCTCGCTACTATAGCGCGTTCAACACAGCGCTTAAGAAGCAAGGCTTCAAGAAAGTCTGCATCGACGCCTTCGCAGGTAGTGGTGACTTTCAGTTCAAGCCACGCGACGCGAGTCCGCTCTTCGACGAAGCAGAAGTAATCGAGACGCACGCAGGATCTGCGCGGCGCGCGTTAGCGACGAATCCACCATTCGACAGACTTGTATTTGTCGAAAGCGCTGCTGGAAACATCGCTGCGCTCAACAAGGTATTGCTTCAGTTTCCTACAGCAAATGCTGAAATTTTACGCGGCGACGCCAATGTCGAGGTGAAGAACCTCTGCAAGTCGATTAACTGGCAAGATACGCGCGGCGTAGTGTTTCTCGATCCATTCGGCAACTCCGTCGACTGGACAACAATCGTCGATCTGGGAAAGACCAAACTAGACGTTTGGTACCTGTTTCCACTTTCTGGGGTGTATCGAAACGCTCCCGTAGATCAGGCCGACTTGACACCTGACAAGCGAGCCGCAGTAACGCGCATAGTAGGGACGTCCGAGTGGGAAACGAAGTTTTACGAGCCGCCGCCCTCTCGCCCCCCTGATCTCCTGAGCTTTTTGGAGGAGCCTCAAACGGTGCCGGCCGCAGGTTCAAGGAAACGCACCGCCGACGTAGACGCAATCGAAGCGTTCGTATTGGAACGATTGCGTTCAGTGTTCCCTTTGGTGCTTCCTCCAAGGCGACTACTGGGTCCGACCAAGGCTCCGCTCTTCAGCTTGTTCTTCGCCATGGCAAACAAGTCCCCACAAGCGCAGGCCGTTGCCAGCCCTATAGCGAAGCACTTGTTGGCTGATATTTAGCGGGAAACTCGCTCCACACCTTCCCATCGAGGACCCGCCCGGTACGCGCCTTGTTTGCACCACCCCACTGCTTGAAAAAGAAAGCCGTTTGATGGCGCCGGCAAATCGATCGAATCTCCCGCACCCACGCTTGCTTCATCGGTCGGGCCTTAGGGCCGGATTCACCGCCAACAATTGCCCAATCAATATCAGCAAGATCTGCTTCGCCCACTGACCCCAATAGGGGCTCGAATGATACAAAACGAATGGCTGCCCTCGTCTGGCGCAAATAGTCGAGGCGGAAGGTATGCTCGCTATTCTCAACACTGACGCCGAGCCAAACGTTGGGAAGAATCGGCAAAGTCTGCGTGATCTCAGCCATCCGGTCCGCCCGCTTTGTCAGGATTTGGAACGTATGCTGCGTGGCTTCCGCCATCTGCGACCAAACTGCTTCAATGAACTCACGTGGAACAGCATCCTGAAATAGATCAGACATAGAGTTCACGAATATCATTCGCGGCTTTCGCCAACGTGCCGGTGTATTCAGCACACGCCGATCCAGCGTCACGCGACCTGTCCAAACGGATCGATTACCGGACTTTCGAGTCAGCCCGAAATACTTTTCAGTTCCCATTGCCTCAAGACGTGCCGCCATTCGCATAGCGTAGCAGTTCGTGCAGCCTGGAGAGATGATGGTGCAACCCGCTACAGGGTTCCAAGTCGCATCGGTCCATTCGATAGTTGTTTCAGTCATGCGGTGGATTCCATGCGGTATCGTTGATGAACCGTATGACACGATGCCCCTTTATGTCACGAGAGCTGCAGATGAAAAGCACGCTGTCTGAAGGGGCTTTGCCTTCTGATAGGAAGCTGAGCGTGATCCACTGGAAGGCAGTGCTGGCACTTCAGCCTCGACGAGGTTCGAAAGCCCATTAATGGTCGGATCATGGTACGGGACATCGACGCAGACATCCGTTCCCCAAGTTTGGAGAAGGAACATATCATGCAATACCACCCCCTCGGAAACACCGGCCTCACCGTCTCCGTCGCCGGCCTCGGCTGCGGCGGCAACAGCCGACTCGGGCTGGGGCGCGGGGCGAGTTTCGAGGAGTGCGTGGGGGTCGCGCGGGCGGCGATCGATCTGGGGGTCAACTTCCTCGACACGGCCGAGGTCTACGGGACCGAGGAGATCGTGGGCGCGGCGGTGAAAGCCTATGACCGCGACAGGCTGGTGATCTCGACCAAGGCGCTGTTCAAGACCGAGGACACGGCGGCGACGGTGACGCAGAAGGTCGAGGCGTCGCTGAAGCGGCTCGGGCTCGACCATGTCGACATCTTCCATTTCCACGCGGTCGGTCCCGACGCCTACGAGCATCATCGCGACGTGCTGGCGCCGGCGCTGCTGCGCCTCAAGGAGCAGGGCAAGGTGCGCCATGTCGGCCTCACCGAGACGGGGCCGCGCGATCCGGAGCAGGCGATGCTCGCGCGCGCCGCCCTGGAGGCGCCGTGGGAGGTCATCATGCTGGCCTACAGCCTGGTGAACCAGGGCGCGCGCACCAGGGTGTTCCCGGTCACCGTGCGGCGCGGCGTCGGCACGCTGCTGATGTTCGTGGTGCGCAACATCTTCAGCAACGACGCCTACCGCCGCGCCGTGTTCGCGAAGCTGGTCGAGGACGGGCTGCTCGATAAGTCGGTGCTGTCGGACGGCGACCCGCTCGCCTTCCTCGTCTCCGAGGGCGGCGCGGAGAGCATCACCGATGCGGCCTACCGCTATGCCCGCCACGAGAAGGGCGCCGACGTCATCCTGTTCGGCACCGGCAACCGCGCGCATGTGAAGGCCAACGTCGAGTCGATCCTGCGGCCGCCCCTGCCCGCCCCGGTGATCGAGCGGCTGCACCGGACCTTCGGGCACCTGAACGGCGTCGGGCTCGATTTGCCGGGGCCGGTGAAGGCTTAGCTCAAGTCGAATTCGACAACAAAGACCTCACCCTGAGGAGCGGTCCACCGGACCGCGTCTCGAAGGGTGGGAACGCGCACCCCGTCTGTTGCCCATCCTTCGAGACGGCCCTTCGGGCCTCCTCAGAGTCTGACTCGAAATGAATGCAGCTAAAACAAGGGGCTATGAACAGCCCCGATAACCTCACCCTGAGGAGCATCGCGCAGCGATGCGTCTCGAAGGGTGGGAACGCGCACCGTGCCTGTTGCCCATCCTTCGAGACGCGCCGCTTCGCGGCGCTCCTCAGGATGAGGTAAGTGCTTGAATCGATTCAATTCATTTCCGGCCAGCCTCTCAGGATGAGGTGGTGGTGGTGGTGGTGGGTGAAGTCGAAGCGGAAAGACTCTAGCAGTCCTCGTCGCGGACGACGAAGCGGGCCTGCCGGACTTCCTCGGCCGACCAGCCGTCGGCCTGCATCTGGAGGCGGGCGCGGTCGACGTAGTCCTGGTCGAAGATCGGGGCGTGCACGAAGCCCAGCGCGATCGAATAGGAGCGGAGATATTCGTCGCGCAGGAAGACGTCGATCAGCTTGGTCGGCACGACGGAACTAATGCCAGCCAATAGTGAAGCTATTTTGAAGGCCGCAGCTCGTGCAGGCGGAGATTCCGGGGTGAGCAACCGCGACTGAGCAGCCGCAGCGAACCCGCTCTGCGGCTTTGGGGAGTGGCACGGCCGGCCACCGGTGGTAGCGTTTCGCCCTAGAAGTTTCTGGGAGGAAACGCACAATGAGCTACGACCTCGTGATCAAAAACGGCACCGTGGTCGATGGCACCGGCGCCGCGCGCTATCAGGCCGATGTCGCGATCGTTGACGGCAAGGTGGCAGAGATCGGCAAGGTGACGGAGGGTGCGAAGCGCACCATCGACGCGCACGGGCTCGTGGTGGCGCCGGGCTTCGTCGATCCGCACACGCATTACGATGCGCAGATCTGCTGGGACGGCGCGGTGACGCCCTCCTCGTGGCACGGCGTCACCTCGGTGGTGATGGGCAATTGCGGCGTCGGCATCGCGCCCTGCAAGCCCGAGACGCGCGAGATCGCCATGAAGGACCTGGTGAACGTCGAGGGCATTCCCTTCGACGTGCTGAACAAAGGCATCACCTGGGACTGGGAGACCTTCCCCGAATTCATGGACGCCGCCGCGGCGCGCAAGCCGTCGCTCAACCTGGCCTTCATCGCGCCGCTGACGCCGTTCCGCCACTACGTGATGGGCGAGGCCTCGATGGACCGCGCCGCGACGCCGGCGGAGACGCACGAAATCGCGCGGCTGATCGGCGAGGCGATGGACGCCGGCGCGCTCGGCTTCTCCTCGACGACGCTCAACCAGCATATGGGCTTCGAGGGCAAGCCGCTGGCCTGCCGCAACGCCAGCCGCGAGGAGATGAAGGCCTACGCCAACCAGCTGAAGCAGCGCGGCCGGGGCACCATCGAGATCGCGCTCACGCGCCAGGTCGGCGTGCTGGAACAGGACCAGTGCGAGCTGCTCGACTTCCTGCTGGAGGAGAGCGGCCGGCCGGTGACCTTCATCGCGCTGTTCGATCGCGACGACATTCCCGAGGCGGTGCGCGACACGCTGCGTCGCGCCGCGCCGCAGATCGCCAAGGGCGCGCGGCCGCAGACCTCGCCACTGCCGCTCACGCGCGAATGCAACATGGACAATCCCTTCGCCTTCGCCGCCTTCCCGGCGTGGAAGCGGGTGTTCGCCGACACCTCGAAGGCGGCGCAGAGACTGGTCTATGCCGATCCCGCCTTCCGCGCGCAGTTCAAGGCCGACCTCAAGAACCCGACCGGCTTCAGCGACTGGCGCCGCGTCGTGGTCCACGACGTGCGCAATCCGGCGCTGAAGCACCTGGAGCGCAAGTCGATCGCCCAGATCGCGCAGGAGCAGGGCAAGGACAGCGTCGACGCCTTCCTCGACACCGTGCTGGCCGACGATCTCGACACCGAGCTCACCATCTCCTCGTGGAACACGCGCGAGGACCGCATGCGCGAGCTGTTGAACAACCCCGCCATCCTGATGGCGCTGGGCGACGGCGGCGCGCATGTCGACATGCTGTGCGACGCCGGCTACCCGACCTACCTGCTGGGCACCTGGGTGCGCGAGAAGCAGGCGATCACGCTGGAGGAAGGCGTGCGCAAGCTCACCTCCGATCCCGCCGACCTGTTCGGCCTCAAGGACCGCGGCCGCCTGCGCAAGGGTGCGCCCGCCGACGTCGCGATCTTCGATCCCGCGGCCATCGGCTCCAGCAACCACGGCGAACGCCGCCACGACCTCCCCGGCGGCGCCAAGCGCATCGTCATGCCCTCCCGCGGCGTCGAATACACGGTGGTCAACGGCGCGCTCACCTGGGAACAGGGACGGCTCACGGACGCGAAGGCGGGTGTGGTGTTGCGGGGGTAGGGGCTCCCAAAGCCATTCCTTGCGCGTTGGACCACCAACACGAACCTCATGCTGAGGAGGCTGCGCAGCAGCCGTCTCGAAGCATGGGCACGAGCACCAAGCCCGTTGCCCATCCTTCGAGACGCGCCGCTTCGCGGCACTCCTCAGGATGAGGTAAGTGCTTGAATCGATTCAATTCATTACCGGCCAGCCTCTCAGGATGAGGTAACCAGACCGGGCCGACCAGGAACTCTCGCCGACGCGGCATGATCGCCTGCCGTGTGGTGTCGGCTCGTCCCCTCGCCTATTCTCCGCCCGACCTCGGAATTGCAGAGAAACGGAGACACCGTGCAGACGACGCCGCTTTCGAAAGACCTCCACGACACGTTGTCGAAGATCACCACGGCCAGCATCACGACGATCCTGCTGAAGAAGGGGCTGCGCAACGTCTGGATGCGCGGCACGCGGCCGATCAAGCCGGGCCAGGGCCGTCTCGTGGGACGCGCCTTCACGCTGCGCTTCGTGCCGGCCCGCGAGGATCTCGCCACGCCGGCGAGCTGGTCGTCGCCGATCTCGACCCGCGCCGCCATCGAGGCGATGCCCGAGGGCGCGATCGTGGTGGCCGACGCGATGGGCGTCACGGATGCCGGCATCTTCGGCGACATATTGTGCGCGCGCATGGTGAAGAAGAACGTCGCGGGCCTGATCACCGACGGCGTGATGCGCGACATCGCGGGCGTACTGGGCACCGGCCTGCCGGTCTGGTGCCAGGGCGCCGCGGCCCCGCCCTCGGTCGCCGGCCTCACCTTCGTGAGCTGGCAGGAGCCGATCGGCTGCGGCGGCGTGGCGGTGTTCCCCGACGACGTGGTGGTGGTCGACGATGACGGCGCGGTGCTGATCCCGCAGGCGCTGGTCGAAGCGGTCGCCGAGGAAGGCACCGAGCAGGAGCGGCTCGAAGGCTGGATCATGTCCGAGGTCGAGCGCGGCGTGGCCCTGCCCGGCCTCTACCCGCCGAACGACGACGCCAAGGCGCGCTACGCCGCGACCAAGAAGTAGAGCGCGGGCAACGGAGGCCGGCCCATGAAGGTCATTCGCATGCTGGCCTTCGCCGTGCTGGGCGCGCTGCTCTCCGCGGCGGCCTGGTCGCAGGCCGGGCGCCAGCCGGTCGACTGGCGCACCGTGTCGCTCGAATCGATCGGCGGCGGGCCGCTGCCGACCGCCGACTATGCCGGCAAGGTCGTGCTGCTGGTCAACACGGCGTCCCTCTGCGGCTTCACCGGCCAGTACAAGGGGCTGGAGGAGCTGTGGCGGCGCTACAAGGACAAGGGCCTCGTCGTGCTGGGCGTGCCGTCGAACGATTTCGGCGGCCAGGAGCCCGGAGCCAAGGACGAGATCAAGCGCTTCTGCGAGGCGAGCTTCGACGTCACCTTCCCGCTGGCCGACAAGCAGATCGTGTCCGGCGCCAACGCCCATCCGCTCTATCGCTGGGCCGCCGCGCAGACCGGCACGCTCGGCACACCGAGCTGGAACTTCCACAAGATCCTGATCGGCCGCGACGGACGGGTCATCGACTGGTTCACCGCGGTGAGCGGCACCGGCTCGAAGCTCGAACGCGCGATCGAGGCGGCGCTGGCCCGTCCCTCCTCATCCTGAGAGGCTGGCCGGAAATGAATTGAATCGATTCAAGCCCTTACCTCATCCTGAGGAGGCCACGAAGTGGCCGTCTCGAAGGATGGGCAACAGACGAAGTGCTCGTGCCCACCCTTCGAGACGCATCGCTACGCGATGCTCCTCAGGGTGAGGTTGTCGGGGCTGTTCATAGCCCGTTGTTTTAGCTGCATTCATTTCCGGCCAGACTCTGAGGAGGCGCGCAACGCGCGCCGTCTCGAAGGATGGGCAACGGACGGGGTGCGTGTAGCCCATGCTTCGAGACGCGCTCCTGCGGAGCGCTCCTCAGCATGAGGTTGTTGGTTGAGCCGCAGAGCGACCCAACATTTGCGCAGCGTTGGTCCGAGGCGAAGGCTCGCGCTATCGTCGGCGCTTCGAATAATGGAGACGTCCCGATGGCGATGGCCGAAGCCGCTGCCCCCCTCACCGCGCAGGACCACGCGCGCACGATGGCCGAGTACAGCCGCGCCGGCGAAGCCCGCGCGCGGGCGCTGGGCAATCGCGGGCCGATCCGGCTCGATGCCGACGGCCGGCTGGCGCCGGACATTCTCGACGCCTACTGGACGCACGGCTTCTACGTGTTCGAGGGCGTGGCGGGGCCGGAGGAGCTGGCCGAGCTGCGCGCCGACGTCGATGCGATCCTCGAGCGCGCGCCGGTCGAGCCCGGCGCCGCGGTCGACCGCAACGGCCGCCCGGCCTTCGGCGAGGGCGTGCTGAAGCCGCCCTATCGCTGGGCCAAGCCCTTGAGCGACCCGCTCGGCGGCACCACCAAGAACAACGGCCGCCATCCGGTGGCGATGAGCCAGCCGACGCTGGCCGCCGACGCGCCCGCCTGGACGGTCGAGCTGCTCGACGGCAACCTCTACCTGATGAACGCGGCGTTCCGGCTCTACGGCCATCCCGGCCTGCTGGCGGCCGCCGCGTCGATCCTCGGCGAGGATTTCGTGCCCTACAACGAGGTGACCTTCATCAAGGAAGCCGGCCTCGGCCCCTCGGTCGCCTGGCACCAGGACGGCACGACCCATTGGGACGCCGCCGACTGGGACATGGGCGCCCACGGCTTCAACTTCATGACCCAGCTCTATCCCAGCACGGCGGGCAACTGCGTCTGGGTGCTGCCGGGCAGCCACCGCCACGGCAAGGCCGACATCCGCAAGCTGGTCGCCGAGAGCGGCTCCGACCGGATCGAGGGCGCGGTGCCGATGCTGGCCGGCGCCGGCGACACGATCGTCACCAACCGCCAGCTGCTGCACGGCTCCTTCGCCAACTCCTCGCCCGATCGTCGCGTGACGCTCAATGCCGGCTTCTTCCCGCGCCGGCGCGTGCTCAACGTCACCACGAAGCGGCTGACCGGCGAGATCGTGACCTACGACGGCGAGCGCATCGACCAGCGGCTGCGCATCCTGCTGCTGGCGATCGACGCGCGCCGCCAGCGCTTCCCGCAGGAGAAGAGCCATGTCTATCGCCCGCTCGCCGACCGCCAGGAGGAGAACCGCTGGAGCGAGGCGATGCGCGAGACGGTGCTGAAGAACTATAACCAGCTCGACATGTTCATCTGACGGGATGCGGTTCGGACTCTGCCTCCTGCTCCTGCTCGCCGCCCTGCCGGCGCAGGCACAGGACGCCGAGACACTCACCAGCGACGACGACATCGCCGCCTATTGCCTGGGCGTGAACGGCCAGCTCGCCGAGCGCTTCCGCCAGATGCAGCTGTGGGGCTGCGGCAAGGCGGCTGCGATGGAATGGTGCCGCCAGGCCAAGGCCGCCGCGCCCGAGGCGATGCGGGCCCGCGAGCGGCTGGTGATCCGCTTCGCCAACGTGCTGACCCGCAAGGGCCTTCTGGACGTCGAGCGCCCGCCCGAGTCGCGCGCCCGCCTGACGAAGATCGTCTCCGAGGGCGCGACCGACGCCATCGCCTGCTTCAACCCCAAGGGCGACCGCAACGAGCCCGCCTGCGCGCGGCTGCAGCGCTGCGAGGAAGCCGAGCAGCGCGTGGGGCAGTAAAACCGCCCTTCACTACTCTGCACCACACCACATCACCTCACCCTGAGGAGCGGCCGCGGGCCGCGTCTCGAAGGGTGGGCACGCGCACCTCGTCTGTTGCCCATCCTTCGAGACGGCGCTTCGCGCCTCCTCAGGATGAGGTGAATGGGTAGCGGCGGCTTAGGCTGCATGCGAGATTTCCAAGCGGGCTTCTGCCCAGAGAATTCAGCGAGGACACGGATGACCCAGTCGACATGGCGCGAGCGCGCGGGCACGCAATTCACCTGCGAGAAGCGGCCGGCGCACGGGCCCGCAGGCATGGCGGTTTCCAACCATCCGCTGGCCTCGGCGGCCGGGCTCGAGATGCTGGCGGCCGGCGGCAATGCGGTCGATGCGGCCGTGGCCATGCAGTTCGCGCTGACCGTGGTCGAGCCGATGATGGTCGGGCTGATCGGCGGCACGACCTGCCATATCCGCCTGGCCGACGGCAGCCACCGCATCCTCGACGGCATGAGCGCCGTGCCGCAGATGGGCCATCCCGACATGTACAGACCGGTGCCCGGCGCCGCGCCCGAGGTCTACGACGTCGAGGGACAGGAGAACCTGGTCGGGCCGAAATCGGTCGCGACGCCGGGCTCGCTGCGCGCCTGGTGCCTGGCGCTGGAGCGCTTCGGCACGATGAGTCTCGCCGACGTGATGCAGCCCGCGATCCGCCACGCCGCGCGCGGCTTCTCGGTGACGCCCTATCTCTCGGACTGCATCAAGGACGCCGGCGCCGACCTTTCGAAGGACAAGCTCGCCGCCGCGCTGCTCCTGCCCAATGGTACGCCGCTGAAGCCGGGCGAGCGGCTGGTGCAGGGTCAATACGCCGAGGCGCTGGCCCTGGTCTCGCAGCAGGGCGAGAAGGCGCTGCATGGCGGGCCGCTGGGCGACCTCCTCGTCGAATGCATGGAAAAGACCGGCGGCTTCGTGCGCCGCGACGACCTCACCGGCTACAAGGTCGAAGAGCGCGCGCCGATCCGCGGCCACTATCGCGGCTGGGAGATCCTGGGGCCGCCGCCGCCCGCCGCTTCGGGCGTGCACATCGCCCAGATGCTGAACATCCTCGAAGCCTACGACATTGCGAAGATGGGCTTCGGCACGGTCGACACGCTGCACCTGCTGGCCGAGGTGCTGAAGATCGCCTTCGCCGACCGCGCCGAGGCGAGCGGCGACCCGGACTTCGTGAAGGTGCCGGTCGAACGCATCGTGAGCCGCGACTATGCCGACCAGCGCCGCAAACTTCTGGACATCGCCCGCGCCACGAATTGGACGGGAGGATTGGGGACCGGCGGGCTGCAGGCGGCGGAAGGCCAGGACACGACCCATCTCACCGTGGCCGACGGCAAGGGCAACATGGTCAGTACGACGCAGACCATCAACAGCCTGTTCGGCGCACGCTTCATCGTGCCCGGCACCGGCATGATCCCCAACAACTACATGAACAACTACGACCCGCGCCGCGGCAACGCGCTGTCGATCGCGCCGGGCAAGCGCGTGACGACCTCGATGTCGCCGATGATGGCGCTCAAGGGCGGCAAGGTGCGCTATGCGCTCGGCCTTCCCGGTGGCCGCAAGATCTTCCCCTCGGCGCTGCAGGCCCTGCTCAACCTGATCGACCACGGCATGGACCTGCAGGAAGCCGTCGAGGCCCCGCGCATCTGGACCGAGGGGCCCGTCCTGGAAGTCGAGCACGGCATCCCCGCCCCGGTGCGCCAGGGCCTCGAAGCCCGCGGCCACACGCTCAAGATCATGCCGACGGTCGCCGGCGGCATGAACGCCATCCAGTTCCACGACGACGGCACGATGACCGGCGCCGCCTGCTGGCGCGCGGATGGCACGGCGGCGGCGCTGGGCGGCGGCCTGGCGCGCGCGGGCGTGAGGTTCGTGTTGCCGGGGTGATGGCACGGCACAGAGTCGTCCGCCTTGACGCCTTTTCGGTCGCATGGCCACATGAAGGCGTTGGGGAGAATTTCCGCCTGCCTTCGTTGATCTGCCGTTTGGTCCCGGCCGGGTGCGGTCCAGGGAATTCACGTCTGCTGCGCGGCGCGTTCCTGTAGGCCCGCGCCGCCATGTGGATCGTCAAGCTTGCGCTGCGCAGACCCTATACCTTCGTCGTCCTGTCGCTGATGCTGATTCTCGCCGGCATCGGCTCGACCACGCGCATGCCGAAGGACATCTTCCCGGCGATCAAGGAACCGACGGTCACGATCCTCTGGCAGTATTCTGGGTTCCCGGCCGCCGACATGGCCAACAGCGTCACCGAATGGAGCGAGTTCCTCACCTCGCAGTTCGTCGGCGACATCAAGCGCATGGAATCGCGCAGCATCTTCGGCTTCGGCATCATGCGCCTCTACTTCCACTCCCGGGTCGACATCGACCGGGCGCTGGCGCAGGTGACGGCGGTCTCGCAGACCATCCTGAAGAGGATGCCGGTCGGCATTAATCCGCCGTTCGTCCTGATCTACGACCCGTCGAGCGTGCCCATCATGCTCGTGGCGCTGGCCAGCGAGACGCTGACCGAGAGCCAGCTCTTTGACTACGGGCAGTTCACGGTCCGCCAGGCCATCGCCCCGGTGGAAGGCGCGCAGCTTCCCCTGCCATGGGGCGGCAATGCCAGGGTGATCATGGTCGATCTCGATCCGGCGCGCATGCAGGCGCACGGCGTGACGGCCGACGACATCAGCCGCGCGATGAACAACCAGAGCGTCATCCTGCCGACCGGCTCGATGCGGGTCGGCCGGACCGAGTATCTCCTGCAGGCCAACAACAACCCGGCCACGATGGAACTGCTGAACGCGGTGCCGATCCGCAACATCAATGGCCGCCTCGTCTACATGCGCGACGTCGCCAACGTCCGCGACGGCTACCAGCCGCAGACCAACCTGGTGCGTGTCGACGGCCGCAAGTCAGTGTTCCTGTCGGTCGGCAAGAGCGGCGAGGTCTCGACCCTCGACATCATCAGCCAGACCAAGGAGGTGCTGAAGCAGATCCCGACGCCGGGCGACCTCAAGTTCACGATCCTGTTCGACCAGTCGGTGTTCGTCATGGGCGCCATCCAGGGCGTCGTGATCGAGGGGCTGACGGCCGCCGCCCTGACCGGCCTGCTGATCCTGGTGTTCCTCGGCAGCTGGCGCGGCACGATCGTGGTGGTGATCTCGATCCCGGTCTGCATCTTCACGTCGCTCTTCCTGCTCGACATGACCGGCAACACGGTCAACCTCATGACCCTGGGCGGCCTCGCTCTATCGGTCGGCATCCTGGTCGACGATGCGACGGTGACCCTGGAGAACGTCCACCGTCACACGGCGATGGGGAAGAACCTCATCCGGTCGATCCTCGACGGCGCTCAGGAGATCGCCGTTCCCGCCTTGGTCTCGACCCTGTGCATCTGCATCGTCTTCCTGCCCGTGGGCCTGCTGACCGGGCCGCCGAGATTCCTGTTCGTGCCGCTGGCGCTCGCCGTCCTGTTCGCCATCGCGACGTCGTACCTGCTGTCACGCACCCTGGTGCCGGTGCTGATCAACTACCTGATGCGCGGCGAGCATGAGCGCCATGCGCGGGAGCAGGCGACTGCGGCGCGACCCGGCGCGTTCCGGCGCTTCCACCACGGATTCGATACGTACTTCGATGCCTTGCGGACGCGCTATCTCGGCGGACTCGACTGGTCGCTGCGCCATCCGGTTCCCGTACTGGCGCTGTTCGGCATCGCAGTGGTCCTGGCGGCGGTCGCCATTCCCACGATCGGGCGCGACTTCTTCCCGCCCACCGACGGCGACTCACTGCGCTTGCATGTCTCCGCCCCCACCGGCACGCGCATCGAGGAGACGGGTGCCTATTTCAGCCAAGTCGAGCGGGAGATTCGCGTCGTGATCGGCGACGATGTCGAGGTCATCCTCGACAATATCGGCATCCCCCAGCCCAACAACATCGTGCTGAGCGACAACATCACCGCCAGCTCGGCCGACGGCGAGATCCTGATCGGGCTCAAGGCCACGCGTCGCTTCGGTTCGCGCGAATACACGCGGCGCCTGCGGCAGGTCCTGCCGGAGAAGTTCCCCGAGCTGCTCTTCTATTTCCAGCCGAGCGACATGCAGACCCAGATCCTCAATCTCGGCCTGCCGGCGCCCATTGACGTCAAGGTCTACGGCCTCGCCACCGCCGCGACGCTCCACGAGGTGGCGCGGAGGATCGAAACGCGCCTCAAGGCGGTGCCCGGCGCCGTCGACGTCCATATCCAGCAGCGCATCGACCAGCCGGCGCTACGGATCGACGTCGACCGTGAGAAGCTCGCGAAGATGGCGGCCGACACACCGGACCTGTCGGGCTTCAGCCAGGCCGACATGGCGCGCGCCATCCTGATCGGCGCGGCCTCGACCCTGAACGTCGCGCCTAACTTCTGGACCGACCCGGTCTCGGGCCACACCTATTCGCTGCTGGTCCAGTCGCCCCTCGACAAGCTCCAGTCGATGGAAGACCTGGTCAACATGCCGATCCGCGGCAGCGGCGGCGCGCAGACCCAATATCTCGGCAATGTCGCGGAGATCAGCCGCACGCTGATCCCGGCGGAAGTCGCGCACACCAACGTGCTCACCAGCTTCGACGTCATGGCCAATGTCCAGGGCGTCGACACCGGCTCCGTGATGTCCGCCGTGAACCGGATCATCGCCGAGGTTTCGACCGGCCTGCCCAAGGGCATCGTCATCGAGAGGGCGGGCCAGGGCGAGACCATGGACAAGGCCTTCGCCCAGCTCGGCCTCGGCCTCCTGATGGCGATCCTGCTGGTCTATTTCGTGCTGGTGATCAATTTCCAGTCCTGGACCGACCCGTTCATCATCATCATGGCACTGCCCGGCGCCTTCTGCGGCGTCGTGCTGATGCTGCTGCTCACCGACACGACGTTCAGCGTGCCGTCGCTGATGGGCGCCATCATGACGGTGGGCGTCGCCACGGCGAACAGCATCCTGGTCGTCTCCTTCGCCAAGCAGGCCCTCGTCGAGGGACAGACTGCAATGGAGGCGGCGCTGAGCGCCGGCCGCGCGCGGTTGCGGCCCGTGATCATGACCGTCATTGCCATGGTATTCGGCATGATCCCGATGTCGCTCGGGCTCAGCGAAGGCGGCAGCCAGAACGCGCCGCTCGGCCGTGCCGTGATCGGTGGCATGCTGGTCGCGTGCATCGCCACGCTGTTCCTGGTGCCGGTGATCTTCAGCCTGCTCCGCCGCAACTGGAAGCCGGCCCCGCCGCAGGAAGGCGCGGAGCTGCTGGTGGAGCGTTGATCAGCTCACCACCGAAGTCCGTCGTCTCTCCGCTACGCCGGGCTGCGCTCGGCTTCGGCCGAGACGACGGACTCTGGTGAAGGGACCTCACGGCTTCAGCGGCGGCGCCCACATGCTGCGGGACCCTTCGGGCAGTTGCTTGCCCCTATCCTGCCAGCCGCCGCCCAGCGCCTTGATCAACGCGATCGTCGTCATGTACTGGTCGTTGACGATCTGCACGGAAACGCCTTGTGCAGCCAGAACAGCGCGCTGCGCCACCAGCACCTCGACCTGCGAGATCAGTCCCTGGCTGAAGCGCTGCGTCACGAGGGTCGCGGTGCGGTTCGCGCTGGAGACCGCCAGCTGCTGAAAGCGCGCCTGGTCGCTCAGGGTCCGCAGCCGTCCCAGCGACGTCTCGACTTCCTGGAACGCCCGTAGCAGCACGGCCTGATAGAGGGCAACCCGCTCCTCATAGGCCGCGCGCGTGCGCTCGACATTCAGGGAGATTCGGCCGGCGTTGAAGATCTGCTGGAACAGCTTGATGCCGAGGCCCCAGATGTTGCTGGTCGGGTTGGTCAGCGTCGCGAGATCGTAACTCTCGAAGCCGACGGACGAAGTCAGCTCGATCGCCGGATAATAGGCGGCGACGGCCACGCCGATACGCGCATTGGCTGCCGCCATCTCGCGTTCGGCCGCGGCGATGTCGGGGCGGCGCTGCAGCAGATCGGACGGCAGGCCCGCTGGAATGGCCGGCACCGACCGTTCGTACGGTTGCCTGGGCAGCGAGAAGCCTTCCGGATTGACGCCGGTCAGGATGGCGAGCTTGTTCACCAGCTTGATGCGCTGTGCTTCGAGGACCTGCAATTGGGCTTCCGTGGCCCGCAGCGACGTCTCGACTTCGGAAAGCGCGATCTCGTTCGCCAGCCCACCGCCGCGCAGCGCCCTGAACAGAGCGACCGTATTGCGATGCAGGTTGATGTTTTCCACCATGAGCCGCTGGAGCTCGTCGGTCGCCCGCACCTCGAAGTAGGTCTGGGCGACATCGCCGTTCAAGGTCAGCAACGCTGTCTGAAAGTTCGCGATGCTGGCGCCCAGCGCCGCCGCAGACGACTCCGATTGCCGCCGCAGCCGCCCCCACAGATCGATCTCGTAGGTGGCGTAGAGCGGCACCGCCTTGTAGGCGTTGGTGATGATCGGCGTGTTGGCTGTGATCATCGCCGGATCGACCAGGGTGGCAAAGTTCGGGTTGTTGGCGAAGCGCTGGGTGACCGCGCCGGCCGCGATCTCCGGATAGAGATAGCTGGTCGAGATACCGGCGATCGCCTGGGCCTGCAGGACGCGCGCCGCGACCGCCCGGAGGTCGGGATTGCGCTTTGCCGCATCGGCCTGCAGGCCATCCAGCACCGGATCGTTGAAGACGGTCCACCAGTCGCCGCGCGCGATGTCTTCCTGCGGCACGGCCTCTTTCCAGGGACCCGTCTCCGCGAACTGCGCCGGCACGGAGGGTTCCGGGCGGACATAGTCGGGACCGACCGCGCAGGCGGCCAGCAGGGAGAGAGACGCGACGAGTGCGACCAGGGAACGGGATGTCGTGATCACTGTCGGGCGGCGCTCTCGGCCTGGACACGGACCCTGGCGCCATCCTTCAGCAGGTCGCTGGGATTGAGGACGATGCGATCGCCCTCGGTCACGCCGGACACGATATCGATCGTCTTGCCGGAATCGCGTCCCAGCCGGACCTTGCGGATGCGGACGACGTCGTCCTTGTCGACGATGGCGATCTGCGGCCCGTCGGCCAGGACGATAACCGATGAGTCCGCGACCACGATGGGCGGCGTCGGATCGACCAGCTTGAAGTGCACCGTCGAATACATTCCGGGTAGCAACAGGCCATCGGGATTGGGCACCTCGACTTCGACCAGCATGGTGCGCGAGGTCGTGTCGAGGGCAGCGGCGTTGCGCACGACCTTGCCGCCGAATTGCCGGTCCGGATACTCGCGCACCATCACGTCGGCGGCCAGACCGTCCTTGATCATCGGCAGGTAGATCTGCGGCATCGCCACGTAAACACGCACAGTGTCCATGCGATAGACCCTGTAGAGCCAGCCCTTGCTGTCGTGGCTGCCGAGATCGATCAGCGCGCCGGTCACCGCCTTTGCAAGATTGCGCGCGCCGATCACGCCGTCGAACGGCGCATAGATCTTCTGGAAGGCGACCATCGCCTTGAGGCGCCCGACTTCGGCTTCGGTGGCAACGACATCGGCCTTGCGGGCCTCGAAGACCGCCAGGCTGTTGTCGACGTCCTGCTGCGAGACCGCGTTGGTCTTCAGCAGGCCGACATAGCGCCGGTACGTGATCTGGGCGATCTCGGCATTGGCCTTGGCCTGCAGCACGAGCGCCTCGGCCTGCTTCAGCTGCTGGTGCAGTTCGGGCGTCTCGATCTCGGCCAGAAGCTGGCCGGCCTTGACCTTCGCGCCGATATCGACGGTCCAGTTCTTGACGTAGCCGTTGACCCTCGCATAGACGGGCGAATCCTCGAAGGCGGTGATGTCGCCGGGCAGCGACAGCGTCCGCTCCGCCGGTCCGCGCGTCGCGGGCGATACCTTGACCAGCGGCGGGGCGCCCGCGACGGCGCCGTTCCCAACCGGAGTCGAGCGATCCTGCAGGATCCTCGTTGCTTCGACCCCGACCAGCAGGACGAGCGCGCCGACCACGACGAACAGCAGCAGCCGTCGCCAGGCGCTCTTCCGTGCTGGAGGCGAAGTTGGAACGCTCAATGGAAGACGCGGCCCGAGTCGATCACCAGCGTCTGGCCGGTCGTGCTGTTGGTCCGGCACATCGTGACGACCTGGTCGGCGCAGTCGTCCTTGTCGGCGGGCTTGCCCAGCAGCGAGGCGCTGGCGTTCTTCGCGACGACCTCCGGCCGCAGGTTCGCCGTCGCGCGGGTGCCTTCGAGCAGGCCGGGCGCGACGCAGTTCACCAGCACCTCGGGTGCCAGCGCCACGGCCATGCACTTGGTGAGGTGGATGAGGCCCGCCTTGGAGACCGCGTAGGCGATCGAGGAGCCGGTGGGACCCAGCCCCGCGACCGAGGCGATGTTGACGATGCGGCCTTCGCCCTGGCGCTTCATCACCGGGCCGACGGCCTTGGTGAGCAGCATCGGGCCGGTCAGGTTGATGTCGATGATCTTCGTCCATTCCTCGTAGGTGAGGGCGTCGAGATCGGTGAAGGGGATCGACTTGTTGTAGGCCGCGTCGTTCACGAGGATGTCGAGCCGGCCGAAGCGCTTCACCACGTCGTCGACCAGCCGGTCGACCTGGTCGCGCTGCGTCACGTCGCAGGCGAAGGCGGCGGCGGTGACCTGGTGCCGTTCGAGATCGCGCGCGACACTCTCGGCCTGGTCCTTGCTCTTGGCATAGACGACGGCGATGTGGCAGCCCTCTGCCGCCAGCGCGTGACAGATGCGCTGGCCCAGCCCGCCATTGCCGCCGGTGACGACGGCCACTTTGCTCTTGAGATCCATTGCCCCCCACAAACCCCGTGTGTCCAGTATATACTAGGCCAGTTCACAGCGTAGCGGAGCCCGTGCGATGTCCCTCACAGCCGACCAGAAACTGCGACAGCGCGCCCAGCAGGTCATTCCCGGCGGCATGTACGGGCACCTGCGCAGCGACCGGCTGCCCGAGGGCTATCCGCAGTTCTTCGCGCGCGGCGAGGGCTGTCACCTGTGGGACGTGAACGGCAAGCGCTACGTCGACTTCATGTGCAGCTGGGGGCCGATCGTGGTCGGCCATGGCAATCCGGTGGTCGCCGAGGCGGTCGCGCGCCAGACCGCGGCGGGCGATTGCCTGAACGGCCCGTCGGAGCGGCTGGTCGAGCTGGCCGAACGGCTGGTCGGGCTGATCCCGCATGCCGACTGGGCGCTGTTCGGCAAGAACGGCACCGATGCGACGACGACCTGCGTGACCCTGGCGCGCGCCGCCTCGGGCAAGCGCAAGATCCTGGTGGCCGAGGGCGCCTATCATGGCGCCATCCCGTGGTGCACGCCGAACCAATACGGCGTGACGCCCGAGGATCGCGCCCACATGCTGACCTTCAAGTACAACGACACCGGCAGCCTCGAGAGCGCCGTGCAGCGCGCCGGTGACGATCTGGCGGGCATCGTCGTCTCCGCCTTCAAGCACGATTTCGGCAAGGACCAGGAGATGCCGGACGCGGCCTTCGCC
>JBILYJ010000200.1:0-8445 GCA_044377795.1 Reyranella sp.
CGGCCGGGCGATCGTGGCCAACCGCAGTGTCGGACTTTGCCTGCTCTGCCATTCGGGACCGATCGCCGAGGAACGCTTTCAGGGCGACCTGTCGCCCAGCCTCGCCGGCGCGGGCTCGCGCTGGTCGGAAGGACAGCTGCGCCTGCGCATCGTCGACGGGTCGCGTCTCAATGCCGACACGATCATGCCGGCCTATTATCGAACCGAGGGCCTGCACCGGGTCGCCCGAAACTTCGAAGGCAGGACGATCCTCACCGCCGCGCAGGTCGAGGATGTCGTGGCCTATCTCGTCACGTTGAAGGATTGAATGGATCGACGTCTCTTCCTTGCCGGTACGGCCGCCGTCGTTCTCGTGCCACTCTCGCCTGCGACGGCGACCCCCGACGCCATGGCTGAGGCCATCCGCAAGGTCGTCGGGACGTCCACGCCGACCGAAGGCCGTGTGACGCTCGACGTCCCGCCATTGGTCGAGAACGGCAGTACCGTGCCGCTCACCGTGTCGGTCGACAGTCCGATGACCGAAGCCGACCATGTGAAGGCGATCCACGTCTTCAACGAGAAAAACCCGCAGCCCAACGTCTTCTCCGCGCGCCTCGGCCCGCGCAGCGGCAAGGCCGTCATCGGCACGCGCATCAAGCTCGGCGACAGCCAGCGGATCGTGGCCATCGTCGAAACCAGCGACGGTAAATTCTTGAGTGCCGGCGCCGACGTGATCGTGACCCTGGCTGCCTGTCTCGAGGAATCGCCCTGATGTCGAACATCCTGGTGAACGCTCCGAAGACCGCCAAGCGCGGCGCTGCCATCGAGATCAAGGCGCTGATCATGCACCCGATGGAGACCGGCTTCCGGCCCGGTCCGAACGGCCGCATCATCCCGCGCAACATCATCGAGCGATTCACCGCGACCTGGAACGGCGCCGAAATCTTCGCGATGGACATGTCGCCGGCGATCGCCGCCAATCCATTCGTCTCTTTCTTCGCCGAGGCGAAGGAGAGCGGCACGGTGGTCCTGCGCTGGACCGGCGACGAGGGCTTCGCCGCCGAGCAGCGGGTCGACATCGCCGTCGAATGACCGCGCGGCTGCTCGTCATCGGCCTGGCGCTGGTGTTCGCCGCATCCTATGCGGCCGCGCAAGTTGGCGCGGACAAGCGGCGGTCCGGCTACCAGGACATGGGCGAGGCCCTGCAGAAGATGCAGGACGACGATACGGCCAATCCCGGCATGCTGTTCGTCCAGCTCGGCGGCCAGCTCTGGAACAGGGCGGCCGGGGCAGCCGACAAATCCTGCGCCGATTGCCATGGCGACGCCGTCGTCAGCATGAAGGGCGTCGCCGCGCGCTATCCCGCGATCCCGGCGGGCAGTGACCGTCCGGTCGATCTCGAGGGCCGCGTCAACCTCTGCCGCACCGAGCAGCAGAAGGCCGACCGGCTGCCGCCCGAGAATCGCGACCTGCTGGCGCTCGCCGTGTATGTCGCGCACCAGTCGCGCGACCTGCAGATCGCGCCGCCTTATGATCCGCGCCTCGATGCCTTCCGCCGGGAGGGCGCCGAGATCTATCGCCGCCGCCAGGGCCAGCTCAACCTGTCCTGCGCGATCTGCCATGACGACAATGCCGGCAAGAAGCTGGCGGGCATCGTCATTCCGGAGGCGCATCCCACCGGCTATCCGATCTATCGCCTGGAATGGCAGGCGCTGGGCTCCCTGAAGCGCCGCCTGCGCAACTGCCTGGTCGGCATACGCGCCGAAGCCTGGCCGCTCGATGCGCCGGAATATGTCGCGCTGGAGCTCTATCTCATGCAGCGCGCCAGGGGGCTGAAGCTGGAAACGCCGGCCGTCCGGCCTTAGAGTCTTCCCGTCTCGCAGTGACCACTCCACCTCACCCTGAGGAGGCCGCATCGCGGCCGTCTCGAAGGGTGGGCAGCAGACGCGGTGCTCGGGCCCATGCTTCGAGACGCGCTCCTGGCGGAGCGCTCCTCAGCATGAGGTTGTGGTGTATGTTTCGATCCCGCTCGGAATGACTCTATGCGTTCTTCGCGACGGAGTTGAATTTTCTCCGATTGGCGGTCCTTGAAGTCTTTCCTGCCGTCATTGCCGCCGGAATCGACCGACCGTTTCATTGCTGCAGGAGCGAACGCGCCCGTACAGTCCCGGCATGCTCAGCCTTGCCAGCACCCTCGTCGCCCGGGCGGCGCGCCTGTTCCAGGCGGCCTACGAAGAGCCCGCCCTCTGGACGATCTCCGCGCAGGGGCGCGTCGTGGGCTCGCTGATGTGCGAAGCCGGCATTTGGCGCCTGTCCTGGTTCGACGAAGCCCCGCCGCGGCTCGTGAACTATGCGGGCCGAGTCGATGGCGACGTCGAGGCGCTCGCCATCGTGCTCACCGAGCGGCTGGGGGCGCCGGTGCGCCTGGAGTCGCTTCCGGTCTAGACTGGCCGCACCGCGTTGACGGATTGATGAACATGGATGCCATCGACAAGAAGATCGTCGCGCTCCTCCAGGAGGATGCGAGCCTTTCGCTGGCGCAGATCGCCCATCGGGTCGGCCTGTCGCAAAGCCCCTGCTGGAAGCGCATCCAGCGCCTGGAGAAATCTGGCGTCATCCTGAAGCGGGTGGCGCTGATCTCGCCCGAGGCGATCGGCATGGGGCTGACCGTGTTCGTGTCGATCGAGACCGGCGACCATTCCTCGGCCTGGCTCTCCAAGTTCGCCAGCACCGTCACGGCCATGCCCGAGGTGATGGAATTCCACCGCATGGCGGGCGACATCGATTACATGCTGAGGGTCGCGGTGCCCGACATGCAGGCCTACGACACGTTCTACAAGAAGCTGATCGACACGATGCCGCTCAAGAACGTGACCTCGCGCTTCTCGATGGAGCGTGTGAAGTCGACGACGGCCTATCCGATCGTCTCCGATCTCAAGCCCGTCCGTAAGCGCTAGGCATCGCACGCGCGAAGAAGAGCCGGTCGAGCGCCAGCCGCCCCGGGCCGAACTTGGCCAGGTAGAGCAGCGCCACGGCCCAGACTCCGTGCGTGTCGAAGGCGTTGGGATAGACGAAAATCTCGATCACGAGGGTCATGCCCAGCAGCGCGAGCGCCGCCGGCCGCGTGAACAGGCCGAGAAAGAGCAGGAACGGCAGGCTGAGTTCCGCTCCCGTCGCGAGGTAGGACGCAAGTTCGGGCGGCAGAAGCGGCAGCCTGTACTCTTCGCGAAACAGCGTGAGGGTCGTGCCGTCGGCCCAACCATCGAGCTTCAGCAGGCCCGAGCGCAGGAAGATCGTGCCGACGGACAGGCGGGCGAGGAGGGCCAGCAACTCGTGCGGGATGCGGGCCAGCAGTGCGTCGAGACGCGAGAGCAGGGCGATCATGAAGACGATCCTTGGGAGAGGGTTGTGATGGCGCCGGCACCGAACAACGTCGCCAGCGCCGTTGCCAGATCGAAACTGTCGTGGGCGCGCGACACGGCATCGGCGGCGGCGCCCAACGCAATCCCTTGCGCCAGTTCCGCCACCAGCAGGTCGGCGCCCGGTGGAAGCCGTTGGACGAGAACGTCGAGATGTGGCCGCGTCACCAGCGCCGTCTCACCCGTCCAGTCGGCTGCGGGTGCCCGGGGCGTTTCGTCGTGGGTATTGGTGGTCCAGACAGAGACGATGGGCCAGGGCGAGGCGATGACGGCCATGGCGGGATGCAGGCCAAGTCTCACGGAGTCCAGCGCCTCCGGCGGCAGCTCCGCGAGCCGGCCGATATCGGCCGCGCTGGCATCGGCGCTGTGGAATGCGACGTGGCGCACCCATTCCAGCCGGGCGATGTCGGGCAGGTAGGGCAGGTCCGCGGCGGGATCGAACTCCTCCAGGAAGCTCGCGAAGGCGGCGCCATACTCGGCGAGGACGGGCGACCGCGGCGGATGCTGCTCGATGAAGACCAGCGCCATGGCGGTGAAGAATTCCTCGCCGACCAGGCGCTCCACGACGGGGAACCGTGCCGCCAGGGCAGCGGCCAGGCTGGCCTTCACGTTGTTGCGGTAGACGCCGAATCGCCTCTCGCGCGTTGGCCGGACGTCTTGATCGATGCCGTCGGGCACCGACAGTGGAGCCTGCAGCACGGCGCGGGCAAAGCGGTGCTGCAGGTCGGCGAGACCGTTGCCGTCAGGCTGCGCGGGCATCGAGGTCTCCGGCCGTCTGCAGAATCGATTGAGCCTGGTGGACTTCGGCTTCGAGGTCGGGCCAGGCGGGCACGTCGGAGTCCCACTCGATCAGCGTGGGGCGCCCGCCGCGGCGCGCGATCACGTCCCGAAAGAGGGACCAGACCTCCGGAGAGATCGTGCGATCGTGTGTATCGACGAACAGCGCGTCACCGTCGCTCTCCAGGACGGCGTGACCGGCGAGATGGATCTCGCCGACATGCTCATGCGGGAACCTTTCGAGATAGGCGCGGGGATCGAAGCCGTGATTGGCCGCGGAGACGACGACGTTGTTGATGTCGAGCAGCAATCCGCAGCCGCTGCGTCGGGCGAGCGCCCGCAGGAATTCCGTCTCCGGCATTTCCTCCCCGTCGAAGCGGAGATAGGTCGAGGGATTCTCGATGAGGATGCGTCTTCCGAGCACCATCTGGGCCTCGTCGACGTGACACGCCACCAGCGACAGGGTGGCTTCCGTGTAGGGCAGGGGCAGCAGGTCGTTCAGGAAAGTGCCATCATGCATCGACCAGGCGAGATGCTCCGACACGACGAAAGGCTGATAGCGGTCCACCACCGACTTCAGGCGGCCGAGATGTCCCGGCGCCATGCCGTTGGCCGATCCGATCGACAGGCCCACGCCGTGCACCGACAGCGGATAGAGCGCGCGGACGCGCTCCAGGAAGTGATGCGGCGGACCGCCGGCTCCCATGTAGTTCTCGGCATGCACCTCGAACCAGCCGACATCGGGCCGGGCTTCGAGGACGTGCCGCTGGTGTTCGGGCTTCAGCCCGGCACCGGCACGAAGCAGGCGGTCCGCCGTCACGACGCGTCTTCCTTACATCGGGGCGAGCGTGCCCATGCGCTTCTTGCCGTCCTTGAGGGTCACTTCCATCGTGGCGCAGGATCCCTTGGCGACGTACTTCCAGGCCTTGGCGTCGTAGTCGGCCTTCGACTGGCCGGAGCAGGAATTGTTGCCGGTCGCGGCGCAGTCGTTCTTGCCCGCAGCCGCGATACCGTAGCACCGCTCCTTGTCGGCGTTGGCTGTCTGCGCGTTGGCGCCGGACGACATCAGGGCGGCGGCGGCGACGGCGGCGGCGAGGGCTGCTGTGGTGGTACGATTGATCATGGACAAATCCTCCTTGGCTCTCGAGCCAATCTCGGCTCGCAAAGGATCATTCGGGCGCAGCCGCGTCCGCGTTACAGGCGCTCCGCCTTCTTTTTTGTCCGAAGCGCCTGTAATGTTTCCGCAAATCAACACGAATGCGTGAAGAGTGGGCTCGTTGTCCGATCCGGAAGTTCTCTCCGCACTGATGCGGGCGGCCCGGAAGGGGGATGACGAGGCGTACCAGCGCCTGCTGCTCCTCGTCGCGGCCTGGCTCCGTGGTGTGGCATCGCGCGGCCTGGCGGCAGCCGGTCGGCCGAATGCGGATTGTGAGGACATCGTCCAGGAGACTTTGCTGGCCATGCATCTGAAGCGCGACACCTGGGATGAGACGCAGCCCCTGCAGCCCTGGCTGCGGGCCATCGCGCGCCACAAGCTGGTCGATCATCTGCGGCGCCGCGGCTTCACCGATCATGTCGACATCGAAGACCATTCCGACACGCTCGCTGCGCCTGCGGCTGCGGAGGAAGGAAGCGCCCTCGACACGCGACAGATGCTGGCCAGCCTGCCCGAGCGCCAGCGCCGGATCGTGGAAGGCATATCCATCGAAGGGCAGAGCGCGCGGGACGTCGGGGTGAGGATGGGCATGAGCGAAGGCGCCGTCCGGGTGATGCTCCATCGCGCGCTGCGCGCGCTGGCCGATGCCTATCGCAAGGACAGGACATGAAGACCGAGCAACTCGTGGCATCCCTGGTGGCCGATCGGGCCGGTTCGGCGAGGCCGCTCGCACGCACCGTGGGCGGGGCCGTCCTGGCGGGCGCGCTGGTGTCGCTCGTGATCTTCGCGGTCGAGTTCGGGCCGCGCGTCGATCTGGCGGCGGCCTTCGCGACCTGGCGCTTCGATTTCAAGCTTCTGCTCGTCCTGGCCGCATTGATGGCCGCCTCCGCTGCGTGCCTTGCGATGGCGCGGCCGGTTGTCGTCGCGCGATGGCGATGGAGCGTCCTGCCGGTCCTGTTCCTCGCGGTGGCGCTACTGGGGGTCGAACTCGTCGCGGTGCCCGCGGGAACCTGGCAGGCGAGGTTGGTTGGCAGCAATGCGATCGATTGCCTGACAGCCATCCCGCTCTTTGCGCTCGCGCCTCTGGCGGCTCTGCTGCTGACGATGCGCCGCGCGGCGGCGCCGGCCTCTCCCGCGCTTGCCGGCGCAGCTTGCGGCGCACTGGCGGCGGCGACGGCCGCGGTCATCTATGCCTTCCACTGCTTCGACGACTCGCCGCTTTTCGTCCTCACCTGGTATACGCTTGCGGTGATCCCGGTCATTCTCCTGGGCGCTGCCGTCGGGCGGCGCCTGTTGCGCTGGTAGCGGACGGTTCGCCCGGTCCACGCAGGGCTTCGAAGAGCCGGCGCGCTGGCTTCGGCAGTCGCCGTGAGTCACGGACATGCAAAGCGAGCTCGCGCATCGACCAGGCCTCCGTGAGGCGCAGCGTCGCGAGCGGCAAGGCGCGACGGTGGCGCAGGGCGGTCGCTTCCGGCACGATTCCGACGCCAACGCCCGCCGCCGCCATCGCGCAGACGGTGTCGAGGCTGTTGACCCGGACGCGCAGGCGCAGGGCGCGGCCGAGGCGGGCGGCCTGCATGGCGAGATGCTCGTCGAGCGCGGTGCCGCGCGGCAATCCGACGAAATCGAGGTCGAGCAACTCGGCAAAGCCGGTCTGTCGCTTGCCCGCCAGACGATGGCCGGCCGGCACGACCAGCACCAGCCGATCGGTCCGGAAGGGATGGGACTCCAGTCCTGGGACCAGCGCGGCCTGCGATCCGATGCCGATGTCGGCGTCGCCCGCGGCGATGGCGGCGCCGATCGCCGGACTCTCGCGATCCTCGAGATCGATGTCGATCGCCGGGTTGGCGGCGAGGAAGGTCGCGAGCAGTGCCGGGAGATGCTCCGCGAGAGCCGAGGTGTTGGCGAGGATGCGGACGCTTCCCCTGAGGCCTCGCGAATAGGCGCCGAGATCGCCGCGCATGGTCTCGATCTGCTGCAGCACGATGCGGGCATGATCGAGCAGGCTGCGCCCGGCATCGGTCGGCTCGACGCCCCGCCGCCCGCGCTTCAGCAGGGGAACGCCGAGCAGTTCCTCCATGCCGCGGATGCGCGCACTGGCCGAGGCGAGGGCCAGGTGCGCCCGTTCGGCGCCGCGCGTGATGCTGCCGGTTTGCGTCACATGCAGGAAAAGCCGCAGGTCGGTGAAATCGAAGCGCAAGGAAAGACTCCATCAGCCTTCGTTCAATCCGAAGGCATACTCCGTATTCTCCATATTGCGAAGTTCCTGATGGGCGGCAAGGGTGGGCCATGGGGCTCTCGATCCTGGCGTTCGTCCTCGCGGTCTTCGTCCTGGCCGGCTTCACCAAGGGGGTCATCGGACTGGGGCTTCCCACCATCTCGATGGGCCTGCTGGCCGTGGTCCTGTCGCCCGTCGAGGCGGCGGCGCTGCTGATCCTGCCGTCGCTGGTCACCAACGTCTGGCAGATGGTGGACGGGCCGCATCTCAGGTCTCTCCTGCGGCGGTTCTGGCCCCTGAACCTCGGGGTCTGCCTTGGCACATGGGCGGGCGCCGCCTTCCTGTCAGGGGTGGGTGGGCCGTATGGCGCGCTGGCGCTCGGGATAGCGCTGATGGCCTACGGCCTTTCCGGACTGGCGGCTCTGAAGCTCACCGTGCCGGCTGGCGCGGAAAGCTGGATGGGCCCGCTCGCCGGGGCGAGCACGGGCGCTATCACGGCCGCGACCGGCGTCTTCGTCATTCCGGCGGTGCCCTATCTCCAGGCGATCGGGCTCACCAAGGATGAGCTGGTGCAGGCGCTGGGACTGTCCTTCACGGTCTCGACCCTGGCGTTGGCTGTCACCCTGGCGGGCAGCGCCGGCCTCAGTCTGGAGCTGGCCTGGCCGTCGGTGGCTGGCGTCGCCGTGGCGTTGGTGGGCATGCGACTGGGCCAGGCCGTGCGTGCGCGCCTGTCGCCCGCGACATTCCGGTTGTGGTTCTTCTCGGGTCTGCTGATCCTCGGCGCCTATCTCGCAGCGCGCGGGCTGTTCTGAGCCGTCGATGGACGATCGCGGAGGCCGGGTCTAGCTTCAGGAACCTATCTTTTACTGGAGCGTTTCCATGGTCGTGCACGCCCT
>JBILYJ010000201.1:0-8402 GCA_044377795.1 Reyranella sp.
GGTCATCAAGGCGCTGCGCGAGCGCGGCATGGGCCTGCTGCTGATCGAGCAGAATGTCGGCATCGCCTCGGAGATCACCGACCGCGCCTACGTCATGTCGGTCGGCAGCATCGTCCACGAGATCGGTCCCGGCGAGTGGCAGTCCTTCCTCACCGACGAGCGGCTGGTGAAAGCCTATCTCGGCTGACAGAGCCGCGCTACGCTCCCGAAAACAAACGGGGGAAACAGCGTGCAAGGCGAATCTTCGTACGATTTCATCGTGACCGGTGCCGGATCGGCCGGCTGCGCCGTCGCCGGCCGCCTGAGCGAGGACGGCCGCTTTTCGGTTCTTCTGCTCGAAGCCGGACCGCGCGACACCTATCCGTGGATCCATGTGCCGCTCGGCTATCACAAGACCTTCAACAATCCGAAGGTCAACTGGATGTTCGACAGCGAGCCCGAGGCCGAGCTCAACAACCGCATCATGTACCAGCCACGCGGCAAGGTGCTGGGCGGCACCAGCTCGATCAACGGCATGGTCTATATGCGCGGCAATGCCGCCGACTATGATGAATGGCGCCAGCGTGGCTGCGAGGGTTGGGACTATGCGTCCGTGCTGCCCTACTTCAAGCGCGCCGAGGACCAGGAGCGCGGCGCCGACGAATTTCACGGTACCGGCGGGCCGCTCAAGGTGCAGGACCATCGCTGGCAGCCGACGCTGGCGCGCGCGATGCATGATGCGGCCGTGCAGGCCGGCATCCCGGCCAATCCCGACTTCAACGGCGCCACGCAGGACGGCGTCGGCTTCTACCAGACCACCATCAACCGGGCTCGCCGCTGGTCCTCCGCCCGCGCCTATCTCGGCGCCGCCAGGGGAAGACGCAATCTGACGATCGCCACGTCCGCGCATGCGACCAAGGTGCTGATCGGGAGCGGCCGCGCCACCGGCGTGGAATATCGCACGCCCCAAGGCATCGTGCGTGCCCGCGCCAACCGCGAAGTCATCGTCTCCGGCGGCGTCTACGGCTCGCCGCAACTGCTGATGCTGTCGGGCCTCGGTCCTGCCGATCACCTGAAGCAGCATGGCATCGAGGTCGTGCGCGACATGCCGGGCGTCGGCAGCCATCTGCACGATCATTTCAATACCTACATCGCCTATCGCTGCAGCCAGCCCGTCACCATGAACGACCTGACGCTCAGCCTGCCGCGCCGGCTGATGGCCGCGGCGCAGTACGCGTTCGGCCGCACCGGGCCGCTGGCCAGCATGGGCCTGTTCGTCGGCGCGCTGGTGCGCAGCGACAAGCGACTGGAGCGGCCGGACCTGCAGATCAATATGTTCGCCTGGGCGATCAAGGACCGGAACAAGTCAGGCATCGTCCCGCAGCCCTTCTCGGCCTTCGGGCTCAGCCCCGTGCATCTCACGCCCTCGGGCCGCGGCACCGTGCGTCTCAAGTCATCCGATCCATTCGCCGCGCCGGAGATCAAGTTCAATTTCCTGAAGAACGCCTCGGACTTCGATGCCCTGCTGCACGGCATGAGGATCTGCCGCGAGATCGCGAGCCAGCCGGCCCTCAAGCCGTTCATCGTCGAGGAGATCTTGCCCGGGGCCAGCGTCACCAGCGACGCCGACCTCAAGGCCGACATCCGCGCCCGCGGCGTCTCGAACCTCCACCCGGTCGGCACCTGCCGCATGGGCCATGAGGTCGATGCCGTGGTCGACCCGCAACTGCGCGTCCATGGAATCGCCGGACTGCGCGTCGCCGACGCTTCGATCATGCCGTCCATCGTCGCGGGCAATACCAACGCGCCCGCCATCATGATCGGCGAGAAGTGCGCCGACATGGTGCGCGCGGCCGCGAGCGCCTGACGCTACTTGCTGCGAATGCCGGGATTGAGGGCGACCGACTCGCCGGCCGCGCCGCCGGCGTCGAAAGCCATCGGCGAGATCATGCGTCCGGGGCCTTCCTGCACCGTTCGCAGTTTCAGCCCCAGCTTCTCTAGCTCCATATCGACGACAGCGGCCTTCAGGACCACCAGCCCACGGCCGCTGCTCTGGATCACGCCATCGCGCTCCGCCTTCATTGCCACCAGCCTGTCGGCGATGGATGCGCACATTCCCAAGGTGAAGGAAGCATTCGCCAGGTGCCGTTCCTGGTGCCGGAAGCGCCTGTAGTCGGCCGAGACCTTGTAGCGGCCGAGCTCGGCCCGAACCGCGCCGTCGATCAGCTCTGTCAGGTAATGCGCCACCTCGACGTCCGCTGGCAGGCCGAAGAAGACGTAGCGCGCCTCGCCGGCTGCGTTCTTCTCGCGCCAGACGCGGCAATCGCAGAATGAAGCGATGGCGCCGATGCATTCGTCGATCGGGATGCGCTTCTTCAGGTGAGTCTCAAAGACCCGCTCCTCGCACGGCGTCTCCCGGATCTCGATGTCGGTGAGCGACAGCTCGTAGCGGTCGAGCAGCTCGGCCACCTTGGCCGCCGCCGCCAGTGCCTCGCCCTCGGTGCAGCCATTGTCGATCGTCTTGGCCCGCAGCGCCTGGATGCGCGCCCTGAGCTTGTCGAACGACGAAGGAGACGGAGCCGCCTGCGAGGTCACGGCGGCGTCACCGGACTCTTCGCGCGCCTGCGGAAATAACGGTAAAGCACAACGGCGATGCAGAGAGCCATGCCCGGCAGCGCCGACATCACGCCGATCGACACCGCGCCCATCTCGCAGCCACCCGAATCCCCCGGCCTGCCGCAGGTGGGATCGAAAGTGTACGCCAGGGCCAGGACCGCGATCGTCACCACGATGGGTGTCACGACCAGACCGAGCAGGCCGAAACCCACCATCCGTCCGATGAGCCCGGCCATCAGCCGGCCGCCCGCCGGCTGGCTTCCTCGAAGCGCTTGCGGCGCATTTCGACGCGCGGATCGTCCATCTCGGGGACCGTCGGCTCGGGCACCCAGCCGTCGCGCCCCGGCACGTAGGCGCGATTGCTCTGCAGCGGATTGCGGTTGACCAGCGGCCGCGCATGCATCGGATGGCGCAGGCTGCGGACCTCGTGCTCGATCTCGAACAGCGCCTTGCCCGTGGCCGGGTCGGCGATGTGCTGGAAGCGGTACTGGTGCTGGTTGCTCTCCTCCGTCAGCAGGCCGCGCTCGACCAGCCCGCGATAGGGGCCGGAGAAATTCGCGACATAGACCTGGATGTGATGCCCGTCATAGGCTTCGGGCGCGGCATCGCTCTCGCGGAAGATCAGCTCCTGCCCGATGCCCACCGAGACGTGCGCTGCCGACGCACCGCCCGCCCTCTCCACGCGCGCCCCGGTCGAGAAGACGTCGCGATAGAAGCTGGCGATCCCCTCGGCCGAGCCGTGCGGCACGTCGAACTCGACATAGGCCATCCCGAGCGCCATGCCGTCGAAGCGCGACGATGCACCATGACAGCGGATGCGGTTGCCCCAGGGACAGGTCGTCTCGACATGGTCGTCGTGCTCGACGAACGCGAAGCGCGTGTCGCCCAGCAGGCCCTTTACCCGGCCGAGCCGCTGCAGCAGCGACTCGCGGTCGGGGATCACGAGGCCCACCCGTCCGCGCAGGCGCTGCGCCCGGGCCATCGTCGGCAAGTGGAACTGGCTGCGCCCGACATTGACCCACATATTGTCGATGCTGGTCATCATGTAGGGATCGCGCGTCAGGCCGAGGCCGCTCATGTAGAAGACCGTCGCCAGCCCCTGGTCGGCGATCCCGAGATTGACGTGCTCCAGCGCCACGATGTTGCCCACGTCCTCGGCGCTGCGGTCGTACTGTCTGACACCCGGCTCTTTCATGGCCTGTCCTCCTGAACTGGCCGAGTATAGGGTCCGGAGGGCATGGCTGTCAGACGGCGATGCAGCCCGCTCAAACCTTGATATCGGCCTTCCTGATGATCTCGCCGAACGACACGCGCTCGCGCCCGATCGTCGCCTGGAAGGTCTTCGAGTCCTGGAAGCTCGAATAGTTGCCGCTCGCGACCAGCTTCTCGTTGAGCGCCGGATCCTTGACCGCCTCGCCGATCGCGCTCGACATCCTGTCGATAGCGGCCTGCGGCGTGCCCTTGGCCGCCAGAATGCCATACCAGGCGTCCCCGCCCATCTTGCCCAGGCCCTGCTCCTTCAGCGTCGGCACGTCCGGCTTGCCGGGCCAGCGCTTCTCCCCGAGCACGGCAAAGCATTTCAGCCGCCCCGCCGCGATGTGCGGCAAGGTGGTCGGATCGAACTGAACCTGGATCTGGCCGGACAGCAGATCGACGGTCGCCGGTGCGCTGCCTTTGTACGGCACGTGGACCATCTTCACTCCGGCCTCGATGTTGAAGATCTCGCCGTAGAGCTGGGTAATGGTGGCCAGACCCGCCGAGCCGAAGTTGATCTTGCCGGGATTGGCCTTGGCGTAGGCGATGAACTCCTGGAGGTTGTTGGCCGGCACCTGCGGGTTGATGCCCATGCCCATCCACGAGGTCGCGGTTCGGGCCACCGCCACGAGATCCTTGGAGGTATCGTAGGGCAGCGGCTGGAGATGCTCGGTGATGCACACCATCGCCGTGGTCGTCGTCAGGAAGGTGTAGCCGTCGGCCGGCGCGCTCTTGATGACGTGCTCTGCGCCGATCGCGCCGCTGGCGCCGGCCTTGTTGTCGAACAGGATGCTCTGTCCCAGCAGCGAACCGGCGCGCTCCATCACGATCCGGGTCGTGACGTCGGACGGGCCTCCCGGCGGATAGGGAATGACGACGCGGATCTGCTTGTTGGGCCAATCGTTCTGCGCCGACACGATCGCCGGCGCCGCGACGAGACCCGCGGCCGTGCCGCCGAGGAAAAGACGTCGTCCGACCTTCGCCGGAGTCTTCCTGCGGTTGTCCATGGTCGTTTGCCCTCCCAGGCAGTTGTTTTGCCGGGAAGGCTACACCAAACCTCAGGAAAGGCCAGACGCCGGCTCCTCGCCGTCGCGCTCGAACGTGAAGTGATCGCGGATATGGCGGTTGAAGAACTCGCCTTTCGAGGTCCCTCCTTTCCCGTCTGGGGCCTGTTCGATCGGGGGCTGCTCTATGTCGTCGGCCAGGTGCTGGTCGTCCCGGCGCCGTGGACCACCACGGGCTTCTACCGTTTCCTCTGCGAACATGTGTCCCTGCCGGACGGGCGGCGCCTCCGCTTCGCAGGCCAGCCCGGCGACATCTGGTACATCCTGATCGGTCTCGCCGTGCTGGGATGGCTGCACAATGTCCAGCATGCCGGCGTGAGCGGCGCGGTGACATTGGCGACCATCCTTCTCACCGTCCCCGTCCTGCGCTGGTTCTGCGCCAGCGTGCGCACCGAGGATGGCCGCCTCAACTTCTCTTTCAACGGCGAGGCGCTGGCCTGGCTCGGCTGGCACATTCTGTTCGTCGTCTCCCTCCTCACCATCATCGGCTGGGCCTGGGTCCTGAAGGCCATGATGCAATGGATCTGCCGCAACATCAGCGGCACGGCGGGCTTCACCTTCACCGCGACGGGGCCGGCGATCCTCGGCCGCACGGTCCTGCTGATCCTGATGTGTGTGTTCATCGTCGTGATCCCGTGGGCCGTGCGCTGGTACGCCAACTGGTTTGCCAGCCAGTTCTCCGTGGTCACACCTAACGCTGGCCGCTGACCCGTCGCCACAGGCCGAACAGGCCGACGCCGAACGCGAGCGCCGCACCGATGAGGAAGCCCGTGGCATAGCCGCCGGTCAGCGACAGGGCCGCGCTGAACAGGAGCGGCAGGACCAGAGAACCGGCATCACCGAACGCCAGGACGGCCCCCGTCGTGGCGCCTATGCGGCCCACGGGTGAAAGGCGCGCCACCTCGGCCAGCATCACGCCGTGCCAGCTCACTGCGGTAACGCTCAACGCCGAGGCGATCACGGCCGCGACCCAGGTGGGCCAGTCGGGATCGATCGAAGCCGTGAGCACGGCGGCAGCCGCCATGCCGACGCCCAGGAAGGAGAGCAGGGTCGCCGGCGGCACGAAGCGCGAGGCGAGCCAGCCCCACCCAATGCGCGCCGGCACGGCGACGGCGATGGAGACGGAGAAGACCAGGCCCGCCCGTTCGAGGTCGTAGCCGAGGCCCCGCACAAGATAGAGCACGAAGAAGCCCGTGAAGAGCGACTGCAGCCCCACGAAGCTGAACATCGCAAGACAGAGGGTTCGCAGCGCCCGGTCGCGCAGGACGCCGACGACATTGGCTCTGATGTCTGCGGGCGAAAGCGGCTGGGCCGGATCGCGATCGACGTCGAAACCCGCGCGCAGGGGCTGTAGCGCCAGCGCAATGAGAACGCTGATCAACGCGATGACGAGCAGCGCCAGCCGCCAGCCGCCTTCGACGACCAGCGCCGGCGCGACCACGCCCGCCAGCATCAGTCCAAGCGGCACGCCGCACTGCTTGATCGAGAAAACGAGCGGCGCCAGCTTGCGAGGAGCGAGCCGGCCCAGCAGATGCGAGCTCGACGGTGTCGATACCGCCTGCCCCAACCCGCCGATGAAGGCGCCGGCCGCGAAGAGTGGCAGCCAGCCCGCGGTCATGATGGCGAGACCGATGCCGAGGGCTGCCATGCCGACCTGGGTCATGCGCACTGCGCCGTAGCGAAGGATCAAGCCGCCGCAGCCCAGCGTCGTCAGGAAGCCCGCGACCGATCCGATCGCAAGATAGACGCCGACCAGAGCCGCCTCGATGCCGAGATCGACCACGATGGCGGCAGCGATCAGCGGCACCGTCGACCGCCCCAGGGTCGCGAAGGTCTGCTGTACCGTCATCGCGCCGAGCGCGACGTAGAGAGGACTGGCGATGGGGCGGCTCCGGCGAGGCGTCTTTCGAGAGTGAAGCCGCCCGCTCAGAAAGCAAACAGATTGTCGCGGAAATGCGCGTGCGCGTACGCTGTGCGAACCAGGCCGCGCCGTTGCAGCTCCGGCACCAGCCCGTCCGTAATCTCCGCGACGTAACGGCGGCTGAGCGGCCCGCTGAACATGAAGCCGTCGCCGCCCACCTGCTCCATCGCTTCTTCCATCACGTCGGCGACGCGCCGGGTCGTTCCGACCACCGGATGCTCGAAGCCGAAGCTGTAGTTGCTCGCCACCTCGCGCAGGGTGCGGCCCTGCGCCAGGAAGCGCTTCAACGTGCCCTGCTGACCGTTGGTCGTAAGTTCGGCGAGCGGCGCGTCGAGGTCGAAGCTCGAGAAGTCGATGTCGGTCAGGCTTCCCATCATGGCGAGCGTCACTTCCGGTGCGGCCTCGCGCTGGGCCTGCCGGCGGCGCACGCGATCCTGCGCCTCCGCGTCGGTCTCGCCCAGGGTCGGTGCAACCACGAACAGCACCTTGCAGCTGTCGGGGTCTCGACCCAGTGCCGCGAGACGCTCGCGCATGTCGTCGCGAAACGCCTTCATCTCGGCGACCGTGCCGAGCGCCGCGATCACGATGTCCATATGCCGGGCGGCGAAGGCCTTGCCCTGCGGCGAACCGCCGGCCTGCACCAGCACCGGCCGTCCCTGCGGCGGTTGAGCCGTGTTGAGCGGACCGCGCGAGGAGAAGAACCGTCCCTTGAAATCGACGGCGTGCACCTTGGCAGGATCGACGAACGTGCCGCCCTTCTCGTCCATGACGATGGCGTCGGCCTCCCACGACGACCAGAGCCTGGTCGCCAGCTCGACGAACTCGTCTGCCATCTCGTAGCGCAGGTCGTGTTCGAGATGCGCATCGAGGCCGAAATTCTGCGCCGCGCGTTCCGCCGTCGAAGTCACGAAGTTGCATCCGACACGGCCGTTCGACATCAGGTCGAGCGTCGCGATCAGGCGCGCCAGCAGGAACGGCGGATAGAAGCTGGTCGAGATGGTCGGCACGATGCCGAGGTGCCTGGTCGCCTGGGCGATCAGGGGGACCAGGGGCAACGGATCGTTCTTCGGCGCGCGCAGGGCGCGCTTGAGATAGAAGTCCATCGACCCGCCGTAATTGTCCGGGACGAAGACCGAGTCTTCTAGCAGCAGGCAGTCGAAGCAGGCGCGCTCCAGCGCCTTCGCCAGTTCGATGTGAAGATCAGGCTGCGCCCATTCTCGCGCGTCGATGCCCGACCAGGGCTGGTTCCAGCCATGCACGCCGAAACTGTTGCCGAGAAACCAGCCGAGATGGAACCGCGCTGCCGCCAAGAACGTGCCTCCCCCTGTTATCCCGGCGGAGATGCAATCGACGGACCAGCTGAAGCGTCAGCCCTTGACCGTCATGTCGACGGTGCGCGCCTTGTGGGCGTAGAGGTCGATCTTGGACCACATGCGGGCGAGAGCCACGTCGTCGGCTTCCTTCTCGGTCTCGTAGGGACCGTGCCACACCATGGTTTCGGGCACCGGCTTGTTCCAGTTGGCGCGGCGGTCCTCGATCTCATATTCGGCTTCGAACACGAACCACAT
>JBILYJ010000202.1:0-8386 GCA_044377795.1 Reyranella sp.
TCGATCGGGCCGTACATCGGCCGCGACGGCATCTCGAAGTCGAACTGCGCGCGGTTGACCTCGCCCAAGAGCATGCCGACCAGGGTCTCGAACATCGAGACGTCCACCATCTGGCCCTTGCCGGTCGCATGCCGCTGGTGGACGGCCGCGAGGATCGCGCCCATCGCGTAGGCGCCGCTCGCATAGTCGGCGACGAAGATGCCACAATTGTCGGGCCGCTGGCGGCCCTGCTGGTAGAAGAGATGCGCCATGTCGTAGCCGGTCGAGGCATGGATGACCGGCGCGTAGGCGGGACGGCCGGCGCCCGGCCCGGTCTGGCCGTAGCCCGAGATGGCGCAGTAGATCAGCCGCGGATTGACCTTCGACAGTTCGGCATAGTCGAGGCCCAGCCGCTTCATGACGCCGGGGCGGTAGTTCTCGACCAGGATGTCGACCGTGGCGGCCAGCTTTTTGATGGCGGCGACCGCTTCCGGCTTCTTGAGATCGAGCACGATGGATTTCTTGCCGGCGTTGAGCTGGCCGAACATGGTGCTGAAGCCGTCGCGCTGCACCGGCCGCGAGCGCATCAGGTCGCCTTCGGTCGATTCGACCTTCACCACTTCGGCGCCCATGTCGGCGAGCAGGCGGCTGCAATGCGGGCCGGCGATGGTGGTCGAGAAATCGAGGATGCGCAGGCCGTCGAGCGGCCTTGTCATGTCCGTCATGAGGTCACCGGGTTACGAGGATGAGGACGACCCCGCCGACCACAAGGAGGCTGCCGATCCACTCGCCGAGGGACGGCCGCTCTTTGAGGATGAGGCGGGAGGAGATGAAGGTGAAGACCAACTCGATCTGACCGACCGCGCGGACCAGCGCGGCATTCTCGAGCGTCATGGCGAGCGCCCAGCCGGCCGAGCCCAGCACGCTGAAGATCCCGACCCAGATCGAGGAGCGCCAGTTGAACCAGACCTTGGCAAGCTGCGGCCGGTCGCGCCGCGACAGGTAGAGCGCCATCAGGATGACCTGGATGGTGTTCATGCAGGCGAGCACGGTGATGCCACGCACCATGAAATCGCCCTCGGGCAGCAGCTTCGAGGCCTCGCGGATCGTGCCGGCGGCGATGGCGAAGATCGCGCCCGACAGGATGCCGTACATCGCTCCCTTGTGGGTGAGGTCGGCCAGCACGCCGCGCACGTCGGAGAATTTTCCGCGCACGCTCAGGATGGCGACGCCACCCAGGCAGACCAGGATGCCGGCCCAGGCGCCGAGCTTCAGCGGCTCGCCGGCGATGAAGGTGGCAAACAGGGCGACGAAAACTGTCTCGGTCTTGGAGTAGACCGTGCCGACCGCGAAATTGCGCAGGGAGAAGGCGTGGATCATCAGCGACGTGGCGACGATCTGCGCCACGCCGGCGATGGTCACCAGAGCCAGGAAGTGCAGCGAGATCGACGGCACGTGGCGGCCGGTGACGAAGACCAGGAAGGCCAGCATGCCAAGTGCCAGAGGGGCGCCGTAGAGATAGCGCACGAAGTTGGCGCCATCGACGCTCAGGATGCCGCGGATCTTCTGCTGCATCGTCGTGCGGATGTTCTGGCACAGAGCGGCAGCGACGGTGATCGGTATCCAGAGCGGCACGGCGTTTATCTCCCTGGCCGGGAGTGTATGGGCTCATCCGCCCCGCGTCTGCGGCTTAGATTTTCGCGATGCAGGAGAGGATAAGGAAAGGTCCCTCGCTGCTGCGCTCGGGATGACACCGATTGTGCCGTTGGCGCACTGCGTCCGCCCCAACCCCCGGTGTCACCCCGAGCGCAGCGAGGGACCCTTGATCAGCCGCGCAAATCAGCACCCACCGCGTCTGCCACCGACTTGAACCCGTCGCGGGCCAGCAAGGCTGCCAATTCGTCCTTGATGCGGCGGATGATCGGTGGACCCTCGTAAACCATCGCCGAGTAGAGCTGCACAAGCGTGGCGCCGGCGCGGATCTTGGCATAGGCGTCGGCCCCTGAACCCACGCCGCCGCAGCCGATCAGCGGGAACTGCCGCTCGACGCGAACGGCGGCCTTGCGCAGCACCTCGGTCGACAGCGCCGTGAGCGGGGCACCGGACAGGCCGCCGGTCTCGCCGCGCCGCTCGGACCGTAGCGAGGGCGGGCGGGAGAGGGTGGTGTTGCCGATGATGATGCCGTCCAGCCTGAGGTCGCGGCAGACGAAGACGATGTCGTCGAGATCGTCATCCGTCGCATCCGGCGCGATCTTGACCGCGAGCGGGACCGGTTTGGCCGCAATCGCGTCCTGCACGCGCTTCAGCAGGCCTGCGAGCTCGGTCCGGCCCTGGAGGTTGCGCAGGCCCGGCGTATTGGGCGAGGAGACGTTGCAGACGAGGTAATCGGCATAGGGTGCCAGCGCCACGCAGCCCGTCACGTAGTCGGCGGCGCGGTCAGTGCTGTCCTTGTTGGCGCCGATATTGACTCCGACGAAGCCGCGGCGCGGTCGCGCGACCAGCCGGGCGCGGGCGGCGTCCAGCCCGTGCCCGGGAAATCCCATGCGGTTGATGACGCCGCGATCCTGCGGCAGCCGGAACAGGCGGGGACGCGGATTGCCCTCCTGCGGCCGCGGCGTGACGCTGCCGATCTCCACCAGTCCGAAGCCCTGCGCGAGCATGGCGTCGGCGACCTCGGCATTCTTGTCGAAACCGGCGGCGAGACCGATCGGGTTGGGCAGCGAACGGCCCCATACCGCGGTTGCCAGCGAGGCGGCATCGGCGCGCCGGTCGCCCGGCAAGAGGCCGGTCTTCAGCGCACGGATAGCGAGGCCATGGGCGGCCTCCGCGTCGAGGCGGGAAAGGGCGAGATCGAGGAGGGGATACCAGACGGCCATTGCCGTCTGGTTAGCAGAAGTTCCCTGTGGAGCGCTTGGGGCGCCTGGGCCCGCTAGTCGCGGCCCATGCCGCCGCCCTGATTGGGCCGGAGAGAGGGCGAGTCGGAGAAGACGACCATGAAAAGCTCTCGGAAGAGCCCGCCGATGCGCGGATCGGTCGGGCCGTTCGCGGGGGTCCAGGCAGTGGTCTCGGACATCGTCATGTCGTTGCGGCAGTAGATGGCATAGACGTTGAAGACGCCGGGCTTGCCGGGCTTGAAGCGCACCGTGCCCTTGCAGACCGAATCGCTATCGAGATCGTTGGCCGGGTCGAAGACCAGCATGAGACGGTAGTCGGGCCGCGGCTTTTCCGGCGGCGTCTCATAGGTGAAAGTGAGCCGGGGCATCGGCTTGGCCGCCTGCATCATCGGCAGCAGGTCACGCGCCACCAGCGCCGGATCGGTGCCGGGGAAGGGATTGCCATGCAGCACGACCTGGAAGTTCTTGCCGTCGGTGGCGGCGAAGAATTCGCGGTAGTCGTACTGCACCGCGTAGTAGGTGCCGCCGATGGTAGCTGCGTAGACGGCGGCGGGAAGGGCGGCGACCGCTAGCAGCGCAGCGGCGATCTTGGTCCTGAAGCGCATGGGGCAAACTCCTCCGCCGATTATCCGCCTACTATAAGCCCGGGACACGGCTCCGGGGATGTCACATTTCTGCGCGCGACCCGTAATCCCGCGGCGACCAGCCTCAGACGTCGAGATCGCGCGCGAACTTGGCGTTCTCCTGGATGAAGGCGTAGCGCTTTTCCGGCTTGCGGCCCATCAGGTCCTCGACGAGGGTGCGGGTCCGCATGTCCTCGACGCGAGAGTCCGGCTCGGTGCCCGTGATCAACGGCACATCGACCTTCAGAAGCACGCGTTTGGCCGGATCCATGGTGGTTTCCCGCAGATGCACCGACTGCATCTCGCCCAGGCCCTTGAAGCGGGTGATGTCAGCCTTGCCGTTGAACACCGTCCGGATCAGCTCGTCCTTCTGGGCGTCGTCCTGGGCATATTCGGTGCGGCCGCCCTTGCTGATGCGAAACAGCGGCGGCTGCGCCAGGAACAGGTGCCCGTTCTCGATCAGCTTCGGCATCTCGCGATAGAAAAACGTCATCAGCAGTGAGGCGATGTGCGCGCCGTCGACGTCGGCGTCGGTCATGATGATGACGCGCTCGTAGCGCAGGCGGTCGTCGTTGTAATGGGCGCCCGCGCCGCAGCCCAGCGCCTGGATGAGGTCCTGGATCTCCTGGTTCTCGCGCATCTTCTCGGACGTGGCGCTGGCCACGTTCAGGATCTTGCCGCGCAGCGGCAGGATCGCCTGAGTCTCGCGGTTGCGCGCGGCCTTGGCCGAGCCGCCGGCCGAATCGCCCTCGACCAGGAAGATCTCTGTGCCGGTCGAGGAAGAACTCGAGCAGTCGGCGAGCTTGCCGGGCAGGCGCAGCTTGCGCGTCGCGGTCTTGCGCTGCTGTTCGCGGTCCTGCCGACGCCGCAGCCGCTCCTCGGCCTTGGCGACGACATGCTCCAGCAGGACATTGCCGGCTTCCTTGTCGCCGATCAGCCAGTGCTCGAAATTGTCGCCGACGATCGTCTCGACGATCTTGGTTGCCTCGACGCTGACCAGCTTTTCCTTTGTCTGCCCCTGGAACTGAGGCTGCTCGATGAAGACCGAGACGAGGGCGGCCGAGCCCTCGATCACGTCGTCGGCGGTGATGACCGAGCCCTTGCGGTTGCCGCTGAGTTCGGCATAGCGCTTGAGGCCGCGCACCAGGGCGCTGCGGAAGCCCGATTCGTGCGTGCCGCCCTCGGCGGTCGGCACGGTGTTGCAGTAGGAACGGACGAAGCCTTCCTCGTCGTTCGGCCACCACACGGCCCACTCGACCTTGCCGTTGCTCTCGCTCTTGGCCTCGCCGGCGAAGGGCTGCGGCACGACGGTCGGCCGTTGGCCGATCTCGGAGGTGATGTAGTCCTTCAGGCCATAGGGGAAGTGGAACGTCTCTTCCTCGGGGATCCCGCTATTCTTGAGCAGGGACTTGTCGCACTTCCAGCGGATCTCGACGCCGCGGAACAGGTAGGCCTTGGAGCGCACCATGCGGTAGAGGCGCTCGGGAACGAACAGCTGCTTGCCGAAGATTTCGGGATCTGGATGGAAGGTGACGATCGTGCCGCGCCGGTTGGGGGCGGGACCGGCCGGCTTCAGCTTCGAGACCGGAAGGCCGCGCGAGAAGCTTTGCGTCCAGGCCTGGCGGTCGCGGGCGACCTCCACGACGAGGTCGTCCGAGAGCGCGTTCACGACCGACGCGCCGACGCCATGCAGGCCGCCCGAGGTGGCGTAGACCTTGCTGTTGAACTTGCCGCCCGCATGCAGGGTGGTGAGGATCACCTCCAGCGCCGACTTGTTCTTGAACTTGGGGTGCGGATCGACCGGCATGCCGCGGCCGTTGTCGCGCACCGCGATGTAATTGCCCGGCAGCATCTCGAGCCAGATCGTGTCGGCATGGCCGGCGACGGCCTCGTCCATCGAATTGTCGAGGATCTCGGCCACGAGATGATGCATGGCCCGTTCATCGGTGCCGCCGATATACATGCCGGGGCGCTTGCGGACGGGCTCCAGCCCCTCCAGCACCTCGATGTCACTCGCCGTGTAGGAATTTTCCTTCGGCCCCGCGGCACGCTTGCCGCCGCCAGACCGATCGAAGAGATCGCCGTTTCGTGCCATGCCTGCTTCTTGTCTTTCCGCGGCCGCGCGAGGGGATCGCTGGGTGGCCGGTCCGGCATGGGTATGGTAGCAAAACCGCGTGAAAGCAACCATATCCGGTGAGGAATTGATGTCCGAAAGTCGCCGTGATCCGATCGTAAGGACCGTTCCGCAGCCCGCCGACATGAACGGAAATGGCGACATTTTCGGCGGCTGGGTGTTGAGCCAGATGGATATCGCGGGCGGCTCGCTCGCGGCCCGGGTGGCGAAGGGGCGGGTGGCCACGGTGGCGATCACGGCCATGACCTTCGTCCAGCCGATCAAGGTGGGAGACATGGTGTCGATCTATGGGGAAGTCGTGAAAGTCGGCCGATCGTCCATCACCATCGGGCTAGAGACCGTGGTGCAGCGCCGGCACGAGGAAACCGACCTGCGCGTCACCCACGGGACCTTCGTGTTCGTGGCGATCGACGACGACGGCAAGCCGCGGCCCGTGCCGCACCAGGATCACGCATGAAGCGGCTGATCGCCCCGGTCCTGGCCGCCCTGGCGCTGTTTCTGCCGGCGGCCGTCCTCGCCCATCCGCACATCGTCGTGCAGCAGGTCGTGCGCATGGTCGCCAAGGACGGAAAATATACCCATGTCGAGATCGAATGGCGGTTCGACCCGTATTCCAGCGAAGTCGAGATCCCGCTGATCGACGAGGACAAGAACGGCAAATTCTCGGCCCGGGAAGCCAAACTGCTCGAAGGCGAGATGATGCCCGAGCTGGGCAAGTACGGGTACCTGAGCTGGATCAACACCGGGGCCAAGGACTTCAGGCCGCCCAAGGCGCCGCAATTCTCCGCCCGCATCGACGATCCGGCGAGCTTCATTCCGCCGGAGTGGGACCGCAACACCGGTGACACTGCCGGCATGCCGATGCCGACCAACAAGCGTGCCGACGCGCCGGGAGCGCCTCGCAAGCAGGGGCCGCGCAATCTCGTCTATGTCATGCGCTTCGCGCTGCCTCAGCCGTCCAAGCTCGTGTCGATCGCCACCTACGATCCCGAGGATTTCATTCGCATCGAGGTCGACAAGGCCTCGGTCCCGGCCGGCTGCACGCTCGGCAAGCATCCCACACACAAGGCCGAATTCGTCCGCGGCTATCCCTTCTTCGCCGACGTGGTGACATGCCAACTTCCGTAAGAACCTCCGCTCTGCGCTCGCCCTTCCTGTGGATGGGACTGCTGCTGCTGCTCGCGCTCGCCGGCGCACTGGTGTTCAGCGACAGCGTGGCCGAGCTGGCGCGCTATTCGGCCGAGTATCAGCGCCGCATCAACCATGTCCTGTCGACCTCGCTGCGCGACGTGCAGTCGGGGACGGGCTCCCTGGCTCTGTGGACCCTCGTCACCGTGTGTTTCGGCTACGGCGTCGTGCACACGCTGGGGCCGGGTCACGGCAAGGCCGTCGTGGTGGCCTACTTCCTGGACAGCAGCCGGCCTCGTGCCTGGATCGAGGGAATCTTCGCCGGTGGCTGGATCGCCTTCACCCACACGCTGGCCGCGCTGCTACTGGCCGGCGCGCTGAAACTCTCCTCGACGGTCGGTCTGCTGGGCGCGATGCGCGAGGTGCGCAACGTCGAGATGGTCTCGTACACGCTGATCCTGCTGGTGGGGTTCTGGCGTCTGTGGGCCGGCATCACCGGCCGTCTGCACGAGCACCCGCATGGCGATCACGGACACGATCATCATCATCACGGGCATGATCACGGGCACGGGCACGGGCACGACCATCACCACGATCACGCGCCGCCGCAGCGCACGATCGCCGGCTGGCTGCTGCTGACGGCGGCCGGTATCGCACCCTGTGCCGGCGCCCTGATCATCATTCTCCTCGCGATCGCGCTCGACGTTCTGTGGGTGGGCGTGGTCGGCGTCATCGCCATCGCGCTGGGCATGGCGATCACCCTGGCGGCCATCGGCATGGCCTCGATGGTGGCGCACCGGCTGATCATCGCCGAGGGGCGCTCGCAGGAGATCGGGCGCTTCACCGCCATCGGCGCTTCGCTGATCGTTATCGCAACGGGCGGCACGCTGCTGTTGGGCTCGCTCGAACGCTTCCTGCGCTGAGGGCCGAATGGCCGAGATCAAGACGCCCGGCCGGTCGTCGCGGCCGTTGCTGGGCGTGCTCTTCATGTGCACGGCCTGCGCACTGTTCCCGATCATGAACGGGCTGGTGAAGCTGCTGGCGGCTACCTACGAGCCGCAGCAGATCGTCTGGTTCCGCATCAGCCTGCATCTGGCGCTGGTGGCCGCGGTGTTCATGCCGCGCATGGGGCTCGGCCTGCTACGCACACAGCGCATCGGCACGCAGTTCGTCAGCTCGGTGGTGATGCTGCTGTCGACGCTCTTCTTTTTTTCGGCAGTGAAGTCGATCCCGGTGGCCGAGGCGATTGCCGTCACCTTCGTGGCGCCACTCGCCGTGGTGCTGCTCGCCTGGCCGATGCTGGGGGAGCGCATCACCTTCTTCCGGATGGCCGCGGTGATCGTGGGCTTTGCCGGCGTGCTGATCGTGATCCGGCCGGGCAGCGCGGTGTTTCAGTGGCAGTCGCTGCTGCTGCTGTGCAGCGCCAGCTGCTACGCGATGTACCAGATCCTGATCCGGCGGCTCGCGGGTATCGACGCGCCCGCCACGTCGATCTTCTACAGCGTGCTGCTCGGCGCGATCCTTATGTCGATCTGGCTGCCCTTCCATTGGAAGACGCCGGTGAGCGGCACGGACTGGGCACTGCTCTGTTCGCTGGGGGCGTTGGGCGCGCTGGGGCACTACTGTGT
>JBILYJ010000005.1:0-31304 GCA_044377795.1 Reyranella sp.
TCGGCCAGCGGCAGCCAGGTCGTGTCCTCCTCGTCCTCGGCGACGCAGTAGCTGAACTTGCCGGGATGGCCGAGGGTCGAGCGGTCGATTACGCCCGGCCGGTCGTCCAGCAGGTTGATCAGGCAGAGCCGGATGGCGCGGCCGATAACCGCCGTCGCCCGATCGGAGTTGGCGAGCGCATTGAACGAGCCGCTGGCGCCAATCTCGAGCCGGATCGGTCCGTTCAGGATCACCAGCACCGCGCAGCCGCCGGTACTCGCCGTGGCGCCATGCATCAGGAACTCTTCCTGCATCATGGCGGTCCAGGCCGTCACGACGACCGGGAAGTGCATCGGCAGGCAGCCGGCCATCACGGCGTTGATCGCGAGCTTCTCGGCAGTGATGGCGAGGCCGCGCACCGGCTCGATGCCGATCAGCTGGTCGGGCGGCATCATCACCCATTCGAGACAGGCCTCCACCGCCTCGCGCGTCGGCGGCACGATGGGCAGACCGTCGGTCCAGCCGTTGGAATGATAGAGTTCCTGGACCGCCGAAATGCTGTCGGCCGAGTAGGATCGGGATGCAAATTGCACGCTGCTTCCTCCACCGCTCCGGGCACATGACACCGGACGGCTTCCCGGCAGAATAGCCTTCTGCGCGCCTATGCCAACCGCAAGCTGATAGCCTGGATTATTCCATTTCACGTATCAATGTTTGGCGGGCTTGGGCCACGATCGCCGCGCCAGGGCGAGGAAACCGGCAGCCGCCGGCGACGGCTCGCGTTCGCGGAGCAGGACGATGCCGAGGCGGCGCGAGAGTTTCGGCTCCCCGAGAGGAATGGCGCGCAGGTCGCGGCCGAGGAAGAGGCCCGTGGCGCCTGTCGGCACGATGGCGAGCCCGACGCCGGCCCGGACACACCCCATCAGGGTCGCGAACTGGCTGACGATGACGATCTGGCGCAGCGTGAGGCCCGCGACCGCGGCGGCGGCGTCGATCGTGCGGCGGGTGCGGGAATCGCCTGGCAGCGCCACCAGGGGCTCGTCGCGCAACTCCGCGAGTGCGATCGTGCGGCGCGAGGCCAGCCGGTGGCGCCGGGGCACGACGAGACAGAACGTCTCGCGCTGCAGCGCTTCGCCCGAGATCGCATCCGGCAGTTCGTCGACATAGGTCAGTCCGAGATCCGCAGCGCCGCTACGCACCGCCTCGAGCACGCTGCCATGCACGCCCTCCTGCACATGGATTTCGATGCCGGGCCGGTCGGCACGATAGGCTGCGAGCAGCAACGGCAACGTCCCGCTCGCCACCGACATGATGCTGGCGATAGCGAGCCGGCCACGTTGCTCCTCTGCCACTTCGCGGATGGAGCGCACCGTGATGCGCAGGTCGTTCAGCATGCGCTCTGCGACCGCGGCGAACTCACGGCCGGCCGGCGTGATCTGGACATGGCGCGTGCTGCGCTCGAACAGACGAACACCCAGCGCCGCCTCGATCCGCTTGATGGTGCGGGTCAGCGCCGGCTGCGAGATGCGCAGCCGCGACGCCGCGGCGATGAAGCTGCCATATTCGCCGACGGCGAGGACCGCTTCGAACTGGCGGGCGCTGAAATCCGGCAGGGTCGGCTGGGCCATGGCAGCTCACGCTTTGAGAAGAAGCGAAGGATCCCTCACTGCGTTCGGGATGACACCGTTTTCTTCATCGGCGCACAGCGCCCATTCCAAACAATAGTGTCATCTCGAACGCAGTGAGGGATCCTTGATCGTGTCCAATGTGGATCGGTTCATCGCTAAGCCGCCAGCATGCGCCCGGGGTTGCGCTCGCGCAGGATCGGCATGATCCACTTGCCGAACCGCTCCGCCTCCTCGTCGTGCAGGTAGCCCGACAGGCAGAAGGAGTGGCAGCCGAGATCGATGAACTTCTGCAACGTGTCGGCGCACTGCTCCGGATCGCCGACGATGGCGATGCCGGCGCCCGGCCTGACCTGGGTAATGCCCGTCCACAGATGCGGCTCGATCGTTTCGCCGATCGCCGCCAGCTCGCGCACGCGCCGGTTGGCTTCCGAGGTTGCGAAGCGCTCCTTCACGAAGGCCTTCTGCGCCTCGCTGGCGTGTTCGACCAGCCCATGGGCGAAGTCCCAGGCTTCCTTCTCGGTCGGCCGGCAGATGACCTGCAGGCGCATGCCGAAGCCGATGTCGTTCTCGCGGCCGTGGCGCGCCGCCATCGACTTGATCTCGGCCATGTTGGCGCGGATGCGCTCGTAGGTGTCGCCCCAGAAGAGATGCACGTCGGAGTGCTTGGCAGAAATCTCCCAGGCCTGCTTCGAGCCGCCGCCGAGATAGAAGCGCGGATGCGGCTGCTGCAACGGATAGGGCCGGATCTGCGCGCCCTTGATCTGGTAGAACTTGCCGTCGAAGTTCACCGGCCCGCGCGTCGTCCACAGCGCCTTCAGGATCGAGACTTCCTCGTCCATGATCTCGTAGCGCTCTTCCTTGCCCCACTTGATGCCTTCGGAGGCATTCTCGGCCTCGCTCTGGCCGGCGATCAGGTTGATGCAGATGCGGCCGCCCGAGAGCTGATCGAAGGCAGTGATCATCTTGGCCAGCAGCACCGGATTGATGTAGCTCGGCCGCGCCGCCACCAGCATGCGCATCGACTTCGAGCGCGCCACCATCATGGCGCTGGAGATCCACGCCTCCCAGCAGGCGGTCTGCACCGGCACCAGCATGTACTCGAAGCCCGCCGCCTCGGCCGCGCCGACGATCTTGTCGAACAGCTCGAGCGACGGCGGTACCTGGGCGTTGGCCAGCCCGTAGGCGGTGGTGTCGCCCGCCGTGGGCAGGAACCAGCCGAATTCGAGGCGCTTCTGGTCAGCCATCGTCACTCCTTCTCGATGCCGGCGGCCTTGGCGAGCCGGCCCCACTTCTCGATCTCGGACTTGATGAAGGGCCGGACCTCCTCGGGTGCCTTGCGCTGCGGCTCGAACGAGATGCCGCGCAGGCGCTTTATCACCTCGGGATCAGTCACGATTTCCTGCACGGCCTTGTCGATCCGCGCCACGATCTCGGGCGGCGTCTTCGCCGGCGCCATGATCACGAACCAGGCGTCGAGCGCGAACTGGCCGAGCCCCCCTTGCTGGAAGGTCGGCACCTCGGGCAGCAACGGCGAGCGCGAGTCCGACGCCATCACCAGCGCCTTCACCTTGCCCGCCTTCACCTGCGGCACGGCGATGGCCACGTCCGCGAAGGTCATGTCGATCTGGCCCGACAGGAGGTCTGCCAGCGCCTGCGGCGCGGACTTGTAGGGCACGTAGGTGATGTCGGTACCGAGACGCTCCGCCAGCGTCGCGGTGATCACACGTGCCGAGGGCGTCCCGGCGCCGGAGGTCAGCGCCGGCTTGGCCTTGGCGCGCTTGATGAAGTCGGCCAGCGTGTCCATGCCGGCATCGGCGCGCACCAAAAGGACGAACTGGATGAAGCCGTAGAAGCCCGCCGGCGCGAAATCGACCAGCGAGTCGTAAGGTACCGACTTCATGAGGTTGGGGTTGCCGGCATGCGTCGCCGCCGTGGCGATCATCAGCGTGTACCCATCGGGTGCTGACTTGGCGACGTAGTTGCCGGCGATCGAACCGTTGCCGCCGCCCTTGTTGTCGACGATCACCGGCTGGCCGAGCCTGGGCGCGAGTTGCTCCGCCATGAGACGCGCCAACGTGTCGGTCGCGCTTCCCGCCGCATAGGGCACGACGATGGTGAGTGGCTTTGCGGGCCATGATTGAGCCCGTGCAGGAGAAGCAGCCGCGGAAGCTGCGGCGAGGATCGTCAGGGCTTTGCGCCGGCCGATTGTCATGCCGACCTTTATGCAAGCGGCGGCACCGATGCGCAATTGGCGCTGGTCGAGGCGCGAAAGAGGCGGCACGATCCGCCCGGCTCAAGGGGAGATCTCATGCTGCAGCACGGCAAGCGTCCGACAATCGCATCGCGGCACGGCATGGTGGCCGCCGCCCATCCGCTGGCAGCGGCGGCCGGCGCGCGCATCCTGTCGAACGGCGGCAACGCCTTCGATGCGGCGGTTGCGACTGCAGCGGCACTGAACGTCGTGGAACCCTACATGTCGGGCCTTGCCGGCCGCGGTGTCGCGACCTGCTACATCGCCAGCGAGAAGCGCGTCCGCACGCTCGACTTCGTCGGCCCCATCTCGAAGAACTTCCCGGTCGACAAGCTCAGCAACCGCTCGCAACTGCAGCGCGGTGCCGTGGCCGTCGGCGCGCCGGGCAATCTCGCCGGCTGGTGCGAGCTGAACCGCGCGCACGGAAAGAAGAAGCTGCCGGAACTGTTCGCGCCGGCGATCGCCATCGCGCGCGACGGCTTCCAGCTGATCGAGTTCAACATCGAGGAGATCCAGGGCGTCGCCGGCGAACTGGCCGGCTACAAGGCGCTGCATCCGGAATGGTCGCGCGTCTACACGGCCGGCGCCGGCAACGTGAAGCCGGGCTTCGTACTGAAGCAGCCCGACCTCGCCCGCACGCTCGAGGCGCTGGCCAGCGAAGGCCCCGGGCTGCTGTACGGCGGCGCTCTCGGACAGAAGATCCTCGACCGGCTGACCGAACTGGGCGGCTGCATGGTGATGGACGACCTGCTGGCCGCCAAGGCGACCTGGCGCGATCCGGTCGCCGTCACCTATCGCGGCCGCACCGTCCACGTGCCGCCGCCGCCCTGCGAGGGCTTCCAGTTTCTGCTGACCCTGCGCATCCTCGAAGGCTTCGACTTCGCCGCGATGAAGCGCAATTCGACGGAGCATCTCGACACGGTGCTGCGCGCCGTGCGGATCGCCGCCGGCGTGCGCATCGCGGCCGGCGTGCCGGCGCCGCAGAAGCTGGCGGAGATCCTGTCCGACAGCCACGTCGAGACGCTGCGCGCCCGGGTGCGCGACGGCAAGCCGGTGATCGGCCCGACCGAACAGTGGACGCCGCCGCAGGAGCCGGTCTCGCCGACCGACGAGAGCCACACCACGTCCTTCTCGATCGCCGACAGCGAGGGCAACCTGATCTGCCTGACGCAGAGCCTGGGCAGCGTCTTCGGCTCGGGCGTCGTGGTGCCCGGCACGGGCCTCTGCCTCAACAACTTCCTCTACTGGGCCGACGTGAACCCGCAGAGCCCCAACCGCGTGAAGCCGGGCGACCAGCTGCCGATGTGCATGGCGCCGTCGATCTCGACCAAGGATGGCAACCCCATCCTCGCGCTCGGCACACCGGGCAGCTACGGCATCCTGCAGACCCAGCCGCAGGCGATGGTCCAGCATGTCGATTTCGGCCTGCCGTTGCAGCAGGCGATCGAGGCGCCGCGTGGCCGCCTGACCGACGGTGCCGAAGTGTACCTGGAATCGCGCCTGCCGCCGCAGATCCACGAAGACCTGCGCAAGCTCGGCCACAATGTCACGACCGGCCCGGAATGGACGATGAAAGTGGGCGGCATGCAGGGCGTCGCCGTCGATCCCGAGACCGGCATCTTCACCGGCGGCTGCGATCCCCGCCGCGACGGCTACTGCGTTCCGGCGTAGAGGCTTATGTCTTAGAATCGCCCACTGACCTCATCCTGAGGAGCGCCGCGAAGCGGCGCGTCTCGAAGGATGGGCAACAGGCAAGGTGCACGTTCCCACCCTTCGAGACGCACTCCTTCGGAGTGCTCCTCAGGGTGAGGTCGTTGTTGGGAGGGCCGATTTGATCCTTCCGCAGTCGGAAAGACTCCAACCGGCTACTTTCACGGCCTCGAAGGCTCGGAAATCTCCGCCACGGCGTCGCCGACGCGGTCCGCCGCAGCGGCATCCGGCTCGGTGGCGATATCGCCAAGGGCCACGATCCCGGCCAGGTTCTTGTCGCAGTCGAGGATGACGAGACGCCGGACCTGCAACGCTTTCATTCGTTCGGGCGCTTCCTCCGTCTCCTCGTCGCAGAAGCCATAGGCGACATCCTCGGTCATGCAGTCCTTCACGAGGGCATCGACCGGCGACCAGCCGGCCGCCACCGCCCGCACGACGATGTCGCGGTCGGTGATCGTTCCAACCCGCCGCTTGCCGTCACAGGCAGGCAGCGAACCGACGCCCATCGCCTCCATGGCCTCGGCGGCGGCTTGGAGGGAGGCGTCGGGCGCGATCGTCTCGACCTCGTGGGTCATGATCTCGGAAACCTGCATGTGCGGGTAATGCGACTCTCTCGACATGGTTGCGACCGGCTTAGGCATTCCTCTTGCACGGAGAGGCAAGGCAAGATGGAATGCACTCCAACGAGAATGTTCACGAGGGGGATGGGTTGATGCGTAAACTGGCATGGCTCGCGGTCGCCGCGATCGCCGTCATCGGCGCCGGCACGGCGAACGCGCAGCAGACTCCGCGCAAGGGCGGCACGCTCCGGATGACGGCACCTTACGCCGCGAGCTTCGGCAGCCTCGATCCGCACGTGACGCCGCGCGCCCAGGACGACATCGTCGGCAAGGCGCTGCAGCGCTCGCTCTACAACTGGGACACCGCCGCCAACAAGCTGACGCTGGAACTCGCCAAGTCCGTCTCGGCGTCGGCCGACGGACTCACCTACACCTTCAAGTTGCGCGACGACGCGTTCTTCCACAACGGCCGCAAGATGACGGCCGACGACGTGATCTTCTCCTTCACCCGCATCATGGACGGCAGCAAGGGCTATCCCGGCGCCCGCTATGTCCGCCTGATCAAGGGCGCGGTCGATGTCGAGAAGGGCACCGCCAAGGAAATCTCCGGCCTGAAGAAGGTCGACGACTACACGCTCGAGATGACGATCACCGACCGCGTCGACCCCGGCTACTACTTCTTCGGCGGTTCGACGGCGATCCTGCCCAAGGAGGAAGTCGAGAAGGGCAACTATGCCTCCAATCCGGTCGGCCTCGGCCCCTTCAAGTTCAAGGAGCACATCCCGGGCTCGCGCGTCGTGATGGACCGCTTCGACAAGTTCTACAAGACGGGCCAGCCCTACCTCGACAAGCTCGAGGTGCTGATCATGGCGGAAGCGGCCGCCCGCGACGTCGCCTTCCGCAACAAGGAGATCGACACCTCGATCCTGGGACCCGCGCAGTACGTCGCCTATCGCGCCGATCCGCAGCTCTCGAAGGGCATCCTCGAAGTGGCCGAGATGTTCACGCGCTCGATGCACATGAACCTGAACTCGATCAAGCCGTTCCAGGACAAGCGGGTGCGCCAGGCCTTCAACTACGCGATCGACTCCAACCTGATCATCTCCCGCCTGGTCAAGGACAAGGCCTATCGCGCCACCAGCTGGCTGCCGCCCTCGTCGGCGGCCTTCGACAAGACCATGAAGCCCTACCCCTACGATCCGGAGAAGGCCAAGAAGTTGCTGGCCGAAGCGGGCTTCCCCAACGGCTTCGAATTCGAATGGACGACCAGCCAGAACGAGAGCTGGGGCCTGCCGATCGTCGAGGCGGTTATCCCGATGCTGGCCCGGGTCGGCATCAAGGCCAAGCCCAAGCTGGTCGAGGTCACGGTGCTGACCGAGATCCTGCTGAAGGGCGACCATCAGGCGCTCATCGGGTCCAGCCTGACCGGACCCGATTCGCTCGCGACGCTGCGCTGCTACTACTCCAAGACGCCGCGCACGGCTTGCAACTACACCGGCTTCAACAACGCCGACTTCGACAAGCTGCTCGACTCCGCCGCCCAGGAAGGCGACATGGCCAAGCGCGACGAACTCCTGAAGAAGGCCAACAACCTGCTCTACGACGAGGCGCCGGTCTGGTTCTTCAACTACAACAAGGCGGTCCTGGCCTTCCAGCCGTGGGTTCACGGCCTGCAGCCCAACCCGACCGAGATCACGCACCAGTACCCGGAGAACATCTGGGTCGACGCAAGCTCGCCGGCCAAGTGACGGTGTCGAAGACACCGTCACCCCGAGCGTAGTCGAGGGGTCTTTCTTGTCTTTGGTACATGACGGATCCCTCCGCTCGCTTCGCTCGGTCGGGATGACGGGCTAACCATGCTCCTCGTCCTTGGCCGCCGCCTCGCCAATATCATCCCGACGATGCTCGCCGTCGTGGCGCTCGTCTTCCTGCTCTTCTCCGTCCTGCCGGGCAGCTTCATCTCGGGCATGAACGAGGACGGACGCTCGACCATCGACCCCGCGGTCATGGAGCGCATGCGCAAGGAGATGGGCCTCGACGATCCGCTGATCGAGCGATTCGCCAAGTACGTGGCCGCGACCGCCACGGGCGACCTCGGGATCTCGTTCCGCACGCGCGAGCCGGTCACCAAGATGCTGGCCGGACGCATCTGGCCGTCGCTGAAGCTGGTCCTCGCGGCCATGACCTTCGCCATCCTGGTCGGCGTCACCCTGGGCTTCCTGGCCGCCCTCAAGCCCGGAAGCCTGATCGATACCGCCGCCATGGTCGGCGCCATCTCGGGCCTCTCGCTGTCGCAGTTCTGGTTCGGCCTGATGCTGATGTACCTGTTTGCGCTCAAGCTCCAGTGGCTGCCGAGCTTCGGCTACGGCGATGGCGGCCTGCGCAATCTCATCCTGCCGGCGATCGCGCTGGGCGTGGGCCCGATGGCCCTGCTCGCAAGGACCACGCGCGCCGCGGTGCTCGACGTGCTCAACGCCGACTTCGTCCGCACCGCGCGCAGCAAGGGCATGAGCGAGCGCCGCGTCGTGGAATGGCACGTGCTGCGCAACGCGCTGGTCCTCGTCATCACCATCGTGGGCCTCCAGTTCGGCTCGCTGATGGGCCAGGCGGTCGTCGTCGAGAAGCTGTTCGCCTGGCCGGGCGTCGGTTCGCTGATGGTCGATTCGGTGTTCCAGCGCGACATGCCGACGGTCCAGGGCTGCATCCTGATGATCGTGCTGTTCTTCCTCGTCATCAACACGCTGGTCGACCTGGCCTACGTCGTGATCGACCCCCGGATCCGGTACCGATGAGCCTCGCCCTCAAGCTTCCCCGCCTGCGCCTCAAGGGCGGCTCGTCTCTCTGGGTCGGTGGCGGGCTGGTGGCCATCGCCATCTCCTCCGCGATTCTGGCGCCGTGGATCGCGCTCACCGATCCGGTGCTCGACGCCAACCTGATGAACGCCGAGATCCCGCCCAGCTGGGAGTTTCCCTTCGGCACCGACGCGCAGGGCCGCGACATCTACTCGCGCATCGTGTGGGGCGCCCGCGTGTCGCTGAGCGTCGGCATCATCAGCCAGATCTGCAACAGCCTGATCGGCGTCACCCTGGGGCTCACTGCCGGCTACTGGGGCGGCTGGTGGGACGATCTGGTGAGCGGTCTCACCAACCTGATGCTGGCGATCCCTTCGCTGGTCTTTGCACTCGCCATCATGGCGATCCTCGGCCCCGGCCTCGTCAGCCTGGTGATCGCGCTCGGCCTCACGAGCTGGTCCTATTCCTGTCGCATCGCGCGCGCCCAGGTCCTGTCGCTGAAGAGCCAGGGCTACATCCAGGCCGCGCGCATCCTGGGCTATGGCGACCTGCGCATCATGTTCACCCAGATCCTGCCCAACATCCTGGGGCCGCTGATCGTGATCGCCACCCTGGGCATGGGCGGCGCCATCCTGTCCGAAGCGGCGCTGTCGTTCCTCGGACTCGGCATCCGCCCGCCCTTCCCGAGCTGGGGCAGCATGCTGTCGGAGGCGCGCGACCAGATCACGACGGCGCCGTGGCTGTCGGTGTTTCCGGGCCTCGCCATCTTCTTCACGGTGCTGGGACTCAACCTGCTGGGCGACGGCCTGCGCGACTATCTCGACCCGCAGTCGACGACGCGGCGCGGATGAGGCCACGCGCATGACGACACCTCTGCTCAAGGTCGAGAACCTGCGCATCGCGCTGGCCGGCGACGGCGTCACCTACGATGCCGTCGAGAACGTCTCGTTCGAGATCGGCCGTGGCGAGGCCTTCGGGCTGGTGGGCGAATCGGGCTGCGGCAAGAGCATCACCGCACTGTCGGTGATGGGCCTCCTGCGCCGGCCGCTGTCGCTGGCCGGCGGCAGGATCATCCTCGACGGAAAGGAGATCCAGAACGTCTCCGCCGCCGAGATGCGCCGCCTGCGCGGCAAACGCATCGCCATGATCTTCCAGGAGCCGATGACCGCCCTCAATCCGCTGTCGCCGGTCGGCAAACAGATCGCCGAGATGTTCGTGCTGCACGAGGGCGCCAACTGGAACGAGGCGATGGACCGCGCCGAGGAAGCGCTGCGCCAGGTCCGCGTGCCCTCGCCCGAGCGACGCATCAAGGACTATCCGCACCAGCTCTCCGGCGGCATGCGCCAGCGGGTGATGATCGCCATCGCGCTGGCCTGCGGCCCCGACCTGCTGGTCGCCGACGAACCGACCACGGCGCTCGACGTCACGGTGCAGGCCGAGATCATCGACCTGATGGCCGAACTCTGCGCCGCCAAGGGCACGGCCGTCCTGATGATCAGCCACGATCTCGGCCTGGTCGCCAACATGTGCCAGCGCGTCGCGGTCATGTATGCCGGCCGCATCGTCGAGAGCCAGGTGGCCGACGCGATCTTCGCCACGCCGACCCATCCCTATACGCAGGGGCTGATCGATTCGCTGCCGCGGCTGGGCGAGCGGGCCCGGCGCGGACGCCAGAAGCTGCGCGAAATCTCGGGCGTCGTGCCGTCGATCGCCAACTATCCGGCGGGCTGCCGGTTCAATCCGCGCTGTCCCGCCGTCACCGACGTCTGCCGCACCATCGTGCCCGAGGCCACGCCGCTGCCGGCCGACGGCGTCGTGAGGTGCCATCACCATGGCTGAGTCCCTGCTTTCGCTCGACGACCTGGCCGTCTATTTCAAGGTCGGCAACGCGCTGGCCGGCGGCATCAAGACCCTGAAGGCGGTCGACGGCGTGACGCTCGACGTGAAGCCCGGCGAGTGCCTCGGCCTCGTGGGCGAATCGGGTTGCGGCAAGTCCACGCTTGCGCTCGCCATCATGGGCCTGCTGCCGCCGACGCGCGGCACGATGAACGTCGATGGCCAGCAGATTTCCGGCGCCACGCCGCCCGACCGCATGAAGATGGCGCGCACGGTCCAGATGGTCTTCCAGGACCCCTACGCCTCGCTCAATCCGCGCCAGACGGTGCGCCGCACGCTTGCCGATCCGCTGCGCCTGCACGGTATCACCGACAAGGCCGAGGTCGAGGCGCGGGTGATCGACATGATGGCCAAGGTCGGCCTGCGCCCCGAGCAGGCCGACCGTTATCCGCACGAATTCTCCGGCGGCCAGCGCCAGCGCATCGGCATCGCGCGTGCACTCATCCTGAAACCCAAGCTGGTGCTGTGCGACGAGCCGGTGTCGGCACTCGACGTCTCGATCCGCGCCCAGATCATCAATCTCCTGCTAGAGCTCAAGGACGAGATGGGGCTGGCCTACATCATGATCAGCCACGATCTCGGCGTGGTCGAGCATGTGAGCGACCGCGTGGCGGTGATGTATCTTGGCCGCATCGTCGAGCAGGGCGGCTGGCAGGAGATCTTCGAGAATCCGCGCCACCCCTACACGCGCGCGCTGATCGCCGCGATCCCCGACCCGTTCCACCGTGCCGCGATCAGCGCCGACGCCAAGGCGCGCGGCGAGATCGCCAGCGCGCTCAACCCACCCCCGGGCTGCCATTTCAATCCGCGCTGCCCGCTGAAGGCCGATATCTGCACGATCGAATATCCCGCGTTCAGCGAGGTCTCGCCTGGCCATCGCGCGGCTTGTCATTTTCGCGACCGCGTGGGTTGATGGGGCAATCGCCCCATGACTCCCCTCGACACCGATATCCTGCTCGACTGGATCGTTCGCCGCGGCCTCGACGGCGTGGACGAGGGCAAGCTCCTGCGCGAATTCTGCGAGAAGTGCCGCGAGGCCGGCCTCATGCTGTCGCGGGCGCTGTCTTTCATCGACACGCTGCACCCCGTCCATGAAGGCCGCATCTACCGCTGGCGCGACGATTCCGTCGAGGAAGAGGCCGCCACGAACTATGCGCGCACCGATCAGGGCGGTCCTGCCGCCGAATCCTGGCAACGCAGCCCGTTCTTCCATCTGCTGCAGACCGGCGAGGAAGAGCTGCGCCGCCGCATCGGCTTCGGCGAGGAGCCGGGCTTCAGCATCATCCAGGAGATGAAGGACCTCGGTCACACCGACTACATCGTCTTCATCCACCGCTTTGCCGGCGACACCAAGATCGGCGACATGGATGGCGTCTATTCGGCCTGGTCGACGCGCCACTCCGAGGGCTTCAGCGATGCCAATGTCGTCGCGCTCCGCCGCCTGGTGCCGGCGCTGGCGCTCGCGATCAAGAGCGCGGCCCTGGCTCGCATCGCCGATACGCTGGTCCGGGTCTATCTCGGACGCGATGCCGGCCGGCGGGTGCTGGAGGGCAGCATCCAGCGCGGCGTCGCCGACCGGGTCGAGGCGGCGCTGTGGTTCTCCGACCTGCGCAGCTACACCGCCATCACCGACAGCGCCAAGCCCAGCGAGATCATCCCGCTCCTGAACGACTATGCCGAGGCGGTGATCACCTCGATCCACGAGGCCGGCGGGGACGTGCTGAAGCTGATCGGCGACGGCACGCTCGCGGTCTTCCGCGCCGACGATCCGGCCGAGGCCTGCCGGTGTGCGCTACGCGCCGAGGAGAATCTGCGGGCCCGGATGACGGAGCTGAACGAACGTCGCCTCGCCGCGGAGCAGCCGGTCACGACGGCCTACATCGGCCTGCATATCGGGGAAGTCTTCTACGGCAATGTCGGCAGCTTCGACCGCCTCGACTTCACGGTCGTGGGGCCGGCGGTCAACGAGACCAGCCGCATCGCCTCGATGTGCCGCTCGGTCGACCGGCCCATCCTCGTCTCCTCGACCTTTGCCGACTCTCTTCCTGCGGTGGAACGCGCCCGTCTTGTTTCCGTCGGCCGCTTCGCGCTGCGCGGCGTCGGCAGGGCGCAGGACCTGTTCACCATCGATCCCGTGTTGCTGTAGCCGGCTTATCTACAACCGAACCGTGATTCGTCTGGCGATATTTCATATCGCCCATAAAAATTCCGGATCCCGGCTTGCGCAGCGTCCCTGCAGATGCCTACGATGATGGCAATACAAAGTCGTCCAACGAGACGGCAGTCCTTGGGAGGACAACATGGCCAAGTCGAACCGTCGTAGCGTGCTTAAGCTTGCTGGCGGCGCTGCCGCTGCGTCCATGGGCGGCATGGCCGCCATTCTGGCAACGGGCCGCATGCCGGCCTTTGCCCAGCAAAGAACAGTCCACTGGCTCAAGTGGGTCGACTTCGTGCCGGCCTCGGACACGCTGCTGCGCAGGGAAATGCTGCCCGAAGCCGAGAAGGCACTGGGCGTCAAGATCAACCTCGAAACGGTCAACGGCAACGACCTGCAACCGCGCGTGACCGCGGGCATCCAGTCGGGGGCCGGTCCCGACCTGATCATGGCCTTCAACAACCAGACCTATCTCTACGCCAACAGCGTGGTCGATCTGACCGAGATCGCCGAAGCCGTCGGCAAGGAGCAGGGCGGCATGTACAAGTATGCCCGCGCCGTCTGCAGCGACGGCAAGATGTTCATGGGCATGCCCTGGGCGGTGATCGGCGGCATGATCGCCTATCGCAAGTCCTGGTTCGACGAAGTCGGTGCGACCAAGTTCCCCGAGACGTGGGAGCAGTACCGCGAAGTCGGCAAGAAGCTGAAGGCCAAGGGCCGGCCGATCGGCCAGACTCTGGGCCATACGTTCGGCGACGCGCCGGGCTTCACCTATCCCTACCTTTGGTCGTGGGGCGGCATGGAGGTCGATCCCTCCGGCAAGGTGATCATGAACAGCAAGGAGACGCTGGAATCGGTGAAGTTCATGCAGGGCTTCTGGAAGGATGCCCATGACGAGGGCGGGCTCGCCTGGGACGACACCAACAACAACCGCGCCTTTCTGTCACAAACGGTCTCCGCGACGCTGAATGGCGCGTCGATCTACATCGAAACGCTGCGCAAGCCCGACCAGTACAAGACCGAGAAGGGCGCGCCGATGCATACCGACATCCTGCATTCGCCGCTGCCCAAGGGACCGGCGGGGCAGTTCGGGTTCCATCTGCTGCAGTCGCACATGCTGATGAAGTACTCGAAGAACCAGGACCCCGCGAAGGAGTTCCTGAAGTGGATCCACACCGAGAAGAACTTCGAGAGGTGGTTCGTCTCGCAGAAGGGATTCGCCACGCCCTGCACGGAAAAGTGGGAAGGCCACAAGGTCTGGTCCGACGATCCCGTCATGGCGCCCTTCAAGGTCGCGGCCAAGCTCGGCCAGGCACCCGGCCATGCCGGGCCGCCCAATGCCAAGGCGGCGGAAGCGCTCTCGAAGTACATCGTCACCGACATGTATGCCAAGGCCGTTCAGGGCATGCCGGCCGAGGATGTGGTGAAGTGGGCCGACGCCGAACTCAAGAAGATCTACGTCTGATCCCGGCCCCGTAGACGGCGTCCGGACCATGGCTGTAACCGCACTCGCGACCGCGGAGGGCAAGCGTCCCTCCCGGCTGCGACGCCTCGAGGACGAGCGCTGGCTGGCGCTCGCCCTTCTCACGCCGACGGCGGTGCTGCTCGGCCTGTTCATCGCCTATCCGTTCGTCGAGGGCGTGCTGCTGTCGCTCAGCAGCACCCGCGTCGGTCAGCCCGGTGAATTCGTCGGACTGAAGAACTTCCAGAAGATCTGGAACGACAGCATCTTCCACACGACCATGTGGAATACGTTCTGGTACACGGGCGTGACGACGGTGTTCAAGCTGGCACTGGGCCTGTGGCTGGCGCTCCTGCTCAACCGGCATTTCAGGGGCAAGGCGATCATCCGCGCCTTCATCCTGCTGCCCTTCATCATCCCGACGGTGCTGTCGACCTTCGCCTGGAAGTGGATGTTCGACCCGACCTTCAGCGTCATCAACTGGACGCTGTTCCAGTTGGGCCTGATCACCACCCGAATCAACTGGCTGGGCGATCCCGACCTCGCCATGACGTCGATCATCGTCATCAACGTCTGGCGCGGCGTGCCGTTCTTCGCCATCACCCTGCTGGCCGGCCTGCAGACCATCAGCCCGGAACTCCACGAGGCCGCGGCCATCGACGGCGCGCGGCCCTGGTCGCGCTTCTGGCACGTGACCTGGCCGCTGCTGATGCCCGTGACTCTTGTGGTGGTGCTGTTTTCGGTCATCCAGACCTTTGCGGATTTCCAGCTGGTCTACGTCATGACCGGCGGCGGCCCCGCCAACGCCACCCACCTCTTCGCCACCTATGCCTATCAGCTCGGTATCGGAACCGGCTTGCTGGCCGAAGGCGCTGCGATTTCGCTCGCGATGTTCCCGTTCCTCTTCGTCATCGTGGTGGTGCAGCTCCTCTACATTCGCAGGGTGGAAACCAGATGAGCCGGGAGACCCGCTGATGATCGAAGGCGCGATGTGGCGGCGATGGGTCTTCTACAACATCCCGCTGATCCTGTTCGTGTTCGTCCTGCTGTTCCCGTTCTACTGGATGATCATCACGACCTTCCGGCCGGACGGCGAGCTGTACCGGCCGTGGAACGCCGCCAACTACATGCCGTTCTGGACCAACAATCCGACGCTGGAGCACATCAAGTACCTGTTCGAAGAGACCAACTTCATGCGCTGGATGTTCAACACGATGTTCATCGCGCTCGTGTCGACGGTGATCTCGCTGTTCTGTGGCGTCCTGGCGGGTTATGCGCTGGCCCGCCTCAACTTCCCCTATGCCGGCGGCCTCGGCACCGCGATCTTCATCACCTACCTGGTGCCGCAGACGCTGCTGTTCATCCCCCTGGCGGAGATCATCCGCAACTTCCAGCTCGGCGACACGCCCTGGGCGCTGATCCTGACCTACCCGACCTTCCTGATCCCGTTCTGCACCTGGCTGATGATGGGCTACTTCAAGGCCATCCCGAAGGAGCTGGAGGAGTGCGCGCGCATCGACGGCGCCTCGCGCTGGAAGGCGATGGTCTACATCGTCATCCCGGTCGCCGTGCCCGGCATCCTGTCGTCGGGCATCATCGCCTTCACGCTGTCGTGGAACGAGTTCATCTACGCCCTCGTCTTCCTGTCCTCGCCGGACCAGAAGACCGTCCCCGTCGGCGTCACCTCGGAGCTGATCCGCGGCGACGTGTTCTTCTGGGGGCCGCTGATGGCCGGCGCCCTGCTGGGTTCGATCCCTGTCGCCATCGTCTATTCATTCTTCGTCGAACACTACGTCTCGGGTCTCACCGGGTCGGTCAAGGGGTGACGCGTCATGGCCGAGGTCAGTATCCGCAAGCTCAACAAGATGTTCGATGTCACCCATGTGGTGAAGGACGTCGACCTCGAAATCCGCGACAAGGAGTTCGTCGTGCTGGTGGGCCCCTCCGGCTGCGGCAAGACGACGACCCTGCGCATGGTGGCCGGTCTCGAGGCCATCACCTCGGGCCAGATCCTGATCGACGATGCGGTGGTGAACGAGGTGCCGCCGATGGACCGCGACATCGCCATGGTCTTCCAGAACTACGCGCTCTATCCGCACATGAGCGTCGCCGGCAACATGGCGTTCGGCCTGAAGATGCGGAAGTTCGCCAAGCCGGAGATCGAGAGCCGCATCAAGCGCGCCGCCGCCATCCTCGGCATCGAGAACCTGCTGGAGCGCAAGCCGCGCCAGCTCTCCGGCGGGCAGCGCCAGAGGGTCGCGCTGGGCCGCGCGATCGTGCGCGACCCCAAGGTCTTCCTGTTCGACGAGCCGCTCTCCAACCTCGACGCCAAGTTGCGCGTGCAGATGCGGGTCGAGCTGAAGAAGCTGCACGAGCGGCTGGGGACGACCGCAATCTACGTCACCCACGACCAGGTCGAGGCGATGACCCTGGGCGACAGGGTGGTGGTGATGAAGGACGGCTGGGTCCAGCAGGTCGGCGAGCCGCTCGAGCTCTACAACACCCCGGCCAACCGCTTCGTCGCGGGTTTCATCGGTTCCCCGGCCATGAACTTCATCGAGGCGACGCTCGGTGAGAGCGACGGTGCCGTGGTGGCCGAGGCGCCCGGCCTGCGCCTCACTTTGCCCGGTCCCCTGGCCGCACGGGCCCGCGCCAAGGCCGGGCGCGCCATCACCCTCGGCATCCGCCCCGAGGACGTTCACGTCGCCACAGACTCCGATCCAGCCGACCTCTGCTTCGATGCGATTGTCGAAGTCGTGGAACAGCTCGGCTCCGAGATCCTCCTCGATACGCGGGTCGGCCCCGCGACCGTGGTGGCCAGCGTCGAGCCCACGATGCGCATCCGCAGCAACGAGAGGCTGCGCATGTCCCTCAAGCCCGAGCGCCTGCACCTGTTCGACGCCGAGACCGAAGCGGCGATCTAGGAGCCACTCCCGTCGTCCTTCGACTACGCGCCTTCGGCGCTCCGCTCAGGACGACGGCACTTTTGTGACTGGCTCAATACGCTCTAAGGCGCCGGCCCGCTCCACGACTCCAGCACATCCCACTTCGCCTTGCGCTGCTCGCCGCGCGGCTTCTTGAAGTCGTGGCCGTAGGGCGCCGTGTCGAACGAGCCGTAGGTCGGGTTGGGCAGCATCAGCCACTGCTTGCCCCAGTAGGGCATGCCGGCCTCGAACGCCTTCATCCGCTCGACCTCGCTGCTGCGATAGCGGTCGTCGAAGTCGCCGAGATTGTCGCCGATGTTCAGCAGGACGCGATAATCCCTGGCGATCGCCGCGCGCCGCGTGCTCTTGGCGCCGGTCCAGTCGGGCTTCTCGCCCTGCATCAGGAACGTGTCGACGGTGCCGCCCATGGGAAAGCCGAGCTTCTCCATGTTGGCACGCGTATCCCTCTCGGTCTCCGAGCCGCGATTGGTGACGTAGAAGACCTTCACGCCTTTGGACTCCGCGTACTTCGTGAACTCGACGGCGCCCGGGATCGCCGCGGAAATCCGGGCGGCGCAGAACTGGTTCCAGCTCTTCGTGCTGAAGCTCTGGTCCGCCTGCATCAGCCAGACCTGGTACTTCGAGTTGTCGAGTACGGTCTCGTCGACGTCGAGCACGACGGCCGGCGGCAGGTTCTGGAAGTCGCCCGTCTGCTCGCCCGGGGCCGCCGTCCAGCTCCTGTCGGCCAGCGCCTCGTCGAGACGGAGGCGCGCCAGCGCATACACGGTCAGCGCATTGGCCTTGTACTCGACGGCGCGCTGGATCCAAAGATTGGCCAGCAGCAAGTCGTGCGCCGGCGCGACATCCTGGGCGCGGACCGCGCCACCGGAGAGCACGGCGAGCAGAAGACCGAGCAGCAGAGTCTTGCGGGCGGTCATGGCGATATCCTCTCCAGCAACTGCCGCTTGGTTGCTTCGTCGGCAAAGGAGGCCTCGATCGTCGTGCGGGCGATGCCGCGCAGCTGTCGCTCGTCGAGACCGGCCAGGTCGTATTCGGTGCCGAGCGTGGTGTGGAAGAAGGGCGGATCGTCGGAGTTCAGCGTGACCTTGACGCCGGCATCGATCAATCGGTGCAGCGGGTGCGCGGCCCTGTCGGGATAGAGACCCAGCGCCACGTTGCTGCCCGGACAGACCTCCAGCACGATGCCGCGCCGCGCCAGTTCCTCCATCAAGGCCGGATCGTCGGCCGAGCGCACGCCATGGCCGATGCGGGTCACCGGCAGATCGCGGATCGCAGCCCACACGCTCTCCGGCCCCACGACCTCGCCGGCATGGACGGTGCAGCCATAGCCGTTCTCATGCGCGAGGCGGTAGGCGGGCGCGAAATCGACCGGTGCGAACTTGGCCTCGTCGCCCCCCATGCCGAAGCCCACGACATAGGGATGCGGCTCGGCCAGCATGGCGCGGACCATCGCTTCGGCCCGCTCGGGTCCGAGATGACGGATGCAGATGATGATGATGCGGCCTTCGATGCCGAACTCCCGGCGGGCGTCGTCGATGCCCTGCGCCAGCGCCTCGAGCCACTTCGTGTAGGAGATGCCGAGCGCAGCCGGCCGCTCCGGCGAACAGAACATCTCGACATAGACCGCCCCTTCGCGCGCCACGCCGGCGAGGTAGCCGTAGATGACGTCGCGGAAATCGCGCGGCGTCTTCAGCGCGGTGCAGACCCGGTCATAGGCGTCGAGGAAGCTCCAGAAATTCGTCCAGGCGTAGTGGCCCCTTGCATCCAGCAGGTTCGGCGGCAGCACCAGGCCGTTTCGGTCGGCCAGTTCGAGGGCCAGCTTGGGCGGGATCGAACCTTCGAGATGGCAGTGGATTTCGGCCTTGGGAATCACGCGAATCCTCGGAGCGGCAGGTCGGGGCGTTGCAGCCAGTTGTCGGCCGGATAATCGGCCCGACCGTCGATCAGGTGCAAGCTGTAGGCATGACGCGGCCGCGGCGAACGGTTGGCCGTACTGGCATGGGGCAGGAGCCCATGCAGGACGATGACGGCGCCGCGCCGGACCTCCAGCGCGACCGGCTCGACCGGCGGCCACGGCGTCGAATTGATGGTGCGACTGACGAGTTCTCCACCCTGATAGCCGAACCACTGCCGCAGCGGCCCGCGATGTGCCCCAGGCAGGGCGACCAGGCAGCCATTGCCGCGGTCGGCGTCGTCGAGCGCGATCCAGAAGCCCGTGACGCTGGGTGGATCGGTGCGCAGGAACGTCGCGTCCTGGTGCCAGCCGACTTCGGCGCCGACATGCGGCTGCTTGAACAGGTACATCGACTGCAGCAGCAGCGGCGCTTCAATGCCGAGCACGCTTGCGAGCGCCGCCAGCCGCGGCTGGCGCGAGAAGCGGTCGAACACCGGGTCGAGATCGTGCAGGGCGTGGCCGATCTTGTTCAGCTGCGAGGGCGCCTCCGCCTCGACAAAGAAGCGGATGGCGCCGCCCGATTCACGAAAGTAGCGGTCGCCGGCATGGGCCTGGTCGACGGTCGAGAAGATCGTGGGCGCAGCACTGCGGTCGAATCCGGCCACCAGTTCGACCGCGCGGGCCTTGAGCGCCTCGCAGTCCTCGACCGGGACGAAATCCGGCAGGACCGCGAAACCATCGCGCGCGTAGGCGTCGAGGTCGATCACAGCGCGACCCGTTCGAGGATTGCGGGAGTCCCGGACGGCGCCTCCTCTTCGATGCGGACGGCGCGGCGTATCAGGGCAATCGCCGCGTCGGCATCGGCCTCGCTGGCGGCATGCACGAGGCAGAGCGGTTCGCCGCGATGGATGTGCCGGCCGACATCGACGAAGTCGCTGAGACCGACCGATGTATCGATGGCATCGTCGGCATGGCGGCGCCCGCCGCCCAGTTCGACGACGGCGATGCCCACCTGGCGGGCGTCCATGCCGGCGACATGGCCGGACCGCTCGGCCGTGCAGGGCTTCACGACGGCGGCATGGCCGAGATAGCGGGCGCTGTGTTCGAGGAAATCGCCGGGACCGCCCAGCGCCGAAACCATGCGGGCAAAGGTCTCGGCCGCGCGACCGTCGGCCAGGACGGCCTCGGCCGCGGCCCGGCCCTCGCCGGCGTCCGCCGCCAGTCCGCCTAACGCCAGCATCTCGCCCGCCAGCGCCATCGTGACCTCGTGCAGGCGCGGCTCTCGCTCGCCGTTTCCCGTGAGATAGGCGACGGTCTCCGCGACTTCGAGCGCATTGCCGACCTCGCGGCCCAGCACGCGATCCATGTCGGTGATCAGTGCCACCGTCGGCAGGCCGGCCCGGTTGGCGACATCGACCAGGCTCCGCGCCAGGTCGCGCGCCATCTCCTCGGTGTCGCAGAAGGCGCCGGAGCCGCACTTCACGTCCATTACCAGCCCGTCCAGCCCCTCGGCGACCTTCTTGCTGAGGATCGAGCTCACCAGCAGCGGGATCGACTCGACGCTGCCGGTGACGTCGCGGGTCGCATAGAGACGCCGGTCGGCGGGCGCGAGATCGTCGGTCTGGCCGATCACCGCGCAGCCGACCTCGCGCACGACCTTGCGGAACGTGTCGATGTCGGGCTGGGTCTCGTAGCCCGAGATGGCCGAGAGCTTGTCGAGCGTGCCGCCGGTATGGCCGAGGCCGCGGCCGGAAATCATCGGCACGAAGGCGCCGCAGGCGGCCATGATCGGCGCCAGCATCAGGCTCACCTTGTCGCCGACACCGCCGCTCGAATGCTTGTCGAGCACCGGCCCCGACAGGGCGAGATCGCGCCAGTCGAGCATGATGCCCGAACGCGCGAGGCCCAGGGTCAGCGCGACCCGCTCCGGCACCGTCATGCCGCGGAAGAACACGGTCATCGCGAAGGCCGCCACCTGGCCCTCGCTCAGGCCGCCGTCGTGAATGCCGCGCACGATGAAGGCGATCTCCTCGTCGGAGAGTTCGTGCCCGTCGCGCTTCCGGCGGATGATCTCCTGCGGCAGCATACTCAGGCGCAGCGCTCGAGGAAGGTGCGCAGCACGAGGCGCACCTTGTCCGCCGCCGCGGTCGCCACCGAGAGCGTCTGCTCATGGGCGAGCGCGCCGGGCACGAGGCCGGCGGCATAGTTCGTCATCAGCGACAGCGCCGCCACCTTGAGGCCGGCGTGGCGCGCCAGGATGGTCTCGGGGGCCGTCGACATGCCGACGGCATCGGCGCCCAGCACGCGCGCGGCACGGATTTCGGCCGGCGTCTCGAAGCTCGGCCCGCTGAAGAAGATGTAGACACCCTCGTGGCAGACGACGTTGGCTGCGCGCGCCGCTTCCATCAGCTTCGTGCGCAAAACCGGATCGTAGGCATCGACCATGTCGACGAAGCGGTTGTCGCCCGTCCCCACGCCGAACAGCGGATTGACGCCGGTGAAGTTGATGTGATCGCTGATCGCCATCACCGACCCTGGCGGCATGTCGAGCCGCAGGCTGCCGGCTGCATTGGTCTGCAGCAGGATCTCGCAGCCCAGTCCGGCCATCGAATCGATGGCGCCCTTCATCTCGTCGGCCCGGCCGCGCTCGTAGTAATGGGCCCGGCCCTGCAGCACAGCGACCGGGGTCGGCCCGACATGGCCCAACACCAGCCGGCCGGCATGGCCGCCCACCGTCGGCTGCGGGAAGCCGGGCAGGTCGGCGTAGGGAATCGTGGCAATCGCCACGACTTCCTCGACGAATCCGCCGAGGCCGGAGCCGAGGATCACCGCGACCTTCGGCCGAAAGCCCGGGGCTGCGCGCTCGAGCATGTCACTCACAGCCGGGCGAAATGCTGCGGACCGAAGGACATCGGCAGCAGCAGCCCCAGCGTCACGGTGCGATGCAGCCCGTCGGGCCCGCAGAGATGGACCCGCACGTCGTCGGCCGCGAATTCGCGCAGCTTCTGCCGGCAGCCGCCGCAGGGCGTGATGACTTCAGGACCGGGACCGACCACGACGCATTCGAGGATGCGCTTGTGGCCCGCCGCGACCAGGGCCGCGATGGCGCCCGCCTCGGCACAGAGGCCCTGCGGATAGGCCGCGTTCTCGACGTTGCAGCCGCCATGGATCGAGCCGTCCTCGGCCCGGAGCGCGGCGCCGACATGGAACTTCGAATAGGGCGCATGGGCCCGCGACATCATCCGCTGCGCCAGATGGAGAAGGTCGTTCATCTCAATGCTCCTTCTCGTAAGGTACGCCGGCCGCCTTCGGCGCGACCGTGCGGCCGATGAACCCGGCCAACAGGAAGAGCGTCAGAAGATAAGGCATAGCCTGGATCAGTTGCACCGGGACTTCGCCGACTCCGGGCAGCTTCACGCCCTGCAGGCGGATGGCGATGGCGTCGAGCAGGCCGAAGGCGAGGCAGGCGCCGAAGGCCGGCACCGGCCGCCAGCGCCCGAAGATGATGGCGGCCAGGGCGATGAAGCCCTGCCCCGCCGTCATGTCGCGGCTGAAGCCGGCATTCTGCGCGATCGAGAGATAGGCGCCCGCCAGGCCGGCGAACAGGCCGCAGATCAGCACCGCCCGATAGCGCAGCCAGGACACGGAGATGCCCGCCGCATCGACCGCCAGGGGCACCTCGCCCACGGCGCGCAGCCTGAGGCCAAAGCGCGTGCGCTCGATCAACCACCAGGCGAAGGGGACGGAGAGCAGCGCCGCATAGACCAGGATGTTGTCGCCGGCGACGGGGAAGAAAATTGGGTTGAGGCGCTCCGTCCCGGCCAGCGGTGGCGTCTGCCCGCCCCGCCCGAACCATGCCGCGCCGAGAACCACGGTGAGGCCCATGGCCAAAATGTTGATCGCGATGCCGCTCACCACCTGGTTGCCGCGATGGGTGATGCAGGCGAAGCCGTGCAGCAGGGCCAGCATCTCGGCCGCCAGGATCGCGGCGCCAACGCCCGCCCAGGCGGAGCCCGTGAGCGACGCCGTGGCCGCCGCGAAGAACGCCGCCATCAGCATCTTTCCCTCGAGCCCGACATCGATGATGCCGCTCTTCTCGGAGAACAGCCCGCCCATGGCACAGAGCACCAGCGGCGTCGCAACCCTCAGGGTGGCGGCGAGCGTCGCGACAACGAGGGCGAGCGTTTCCTCCATCTCAGCCCTTTCGCGCGAACAGCGCCTGCAGCCAGGGCCGCGGCAGATGGACGAGCGCGCCCGAGAACAGGATCACCAGCCCCTGGATCACGACGACCATCTCGCGCGTGATCGCGGGAATCTCGAAGGCGAGTTCCGCCCCGCCCTGCTGCAGCGCGCCGAACAGCAGCGCCGCCAGGACGATCCCCAGCGGATGGCCCCGCCCCATCAGCGCGACCGCGATGCCGGTGAAGCCGTAGCCGGCGGCGAAGTCGAGTACGAGCCGATGATGCACGCCCAGCAGTTCGTTGACCGCGACGCCGCCGGCCAGGGCGCCGGACAGGCACATGGCCAGCATCGTCATGCGCTTCAGGTTGGTGCCGGCATAGACCGCCGCTTCCGGATTGTGCCCCATGGTGCGCAGGCCATAGCCCCACGGCGTGTGCCACAGGAAGATCCAGACGCCGACGCACGCCAGAAGCGCGAGCAGCAGCGACAGGTTGAGCGCCGACGGCGCGACCGCGATGCCGATCCATTGCAGCGCGGCCTGCATCGACGGTACCGCGGCGGAGGCGGCGAAGCCCCGGCTCTGCGGCGTCATCGAGCCCGGCGCGATCAGCACGTTCACCATCAGGTAGACCATCAGGGCCGAGGCCACGAAGTTGAACATGATGGTGGTAATGACGATGTGGCTGCCGCGCCAGGCCTGCATCCAGGCGGGAATGGCGGCCCACGCCGCACCGAACGCCGCCGAGGCGAGGATGGCGAGCGGGATCATCAGTAGGCCCGGCAGGTAGCGGTCGAGCGCCAGCACGGCGAGGCCGCAGCCCAAGCCGCCGACATAGGCCTGACCTTCGCCGCCGATGTTGAACAGGCCGGCATGGAAGGCCACCGCGACGGCGAGGCCGGTGAAGATGAAATTGGTGGCGTAGTAGAGTGTGTAGCCGATCGATTCCGACGACCCCACGGCGCCCAGGACCAGCAGCTTCACCGCATGGAAGGGGTCGACACCGATCACCTCCACGATCACCCCGACGAGCAGGAAGGCCATCGCGATGTTGGCCAGCGGCAGCAGGCCGATCTCGACCCAGCCGGGCAGCGGACGGCGCGAGGCGCTCATGCCGCCCGCGCGCCCGCCATCATCAGGCCCAGCGTGCGTTCGTCCGCCTCGCCCGCGGCGACCTCGCCCACGATGCGGCCGCCGAACATCACCAGGATGCGGTCGGCCAGCGACAGGATCTCTTCCAGTTCGACCGATACGACCAGCACCGCGCAGCCCGCGTCACGGCTGCGGACCAGCTCGCGACGAATGAATTCGATGGCGCCGATGTCGACGCCGCGGGTCGGCTGGCCCACCAGCAGCACCTTGGGATTGCGGGCCATCTCGCGTGCCAGGATCAGCTTCTGCTGGTTGCCGCCGGAGAAGCTGGACGAGCGCAGGCCCGGCGTGCGCGGCCGCACGTCGAAGCGCTCCATGAGGTCGGCGCAGTACTTTCCGACGGCCGCGCCGTCCATCAGGTAGTTGTGGCAGAACGGCTCGCGATCCTGATAGCCGAGGATCGAGGTTTCCGATGCGAGGAAGGCCGGCACCAGACCCTGTCGCAGCCTGTCTTCCGGCACATGGGCCACCCCGAGGTCCCGCATCTCGGCGGGATCGACGGGATGGGCGGCATCGACCTTGCGCCCGCAGACTTCCATCTCGCCGCCGGTCGGCGGCCGGATGCCGGAGAGGACCTGCAGCAGTTCGGTCTGGCCGTTGCCGGAAACGCCGGCGATGCCCACGATCTCTCCCGCCCTCACCTCGAGCGAGATGTCGTCGAGCAGGCGGACGCCGCGGCCATCGACCAGCGACAGGTGCCGCGCGGCCAGCATCGTCTCGCCTGTGCGCGGCGGCGCCTTGTCGAGATCGAAGCGCACCTTGCGGCCGACCATCAGCTCGGCGAGGTCCTGGGCATCGGTCTCGGCCGTAAGGCGTTCCGCCACCACATCGCCGCGACGCATGACGACCACCTTGTCGGTCACCGCCAGGATCTCGCGCAGCTTGTGGGTGATCAGCACGACCGTAACGCCACGGTCGCGCAGCACGCGCAGGATCTCCAGCAACCGGGCGGTCTCCTGCGGCGTCAGCACGGCGCTGGGTTCGTCCAGTACGAGGATGCGGGCGCCGCGGAAAAGCACCTTGAGGATCTCGACCCGCTGCTGTTCGCCCACCGACAGGTCGGCCACGAGCGCATCGGGGTCGATGGCGAGCCCATACTCGCGCGCAAGCCGCGCCAGCTCCGTCCGGGCCGCCGCCAGGCCGCCGGCCAGTAGCGCGCCGCCTTCGGCCCCCAGGATCAGGTTCTCCAGAACGGTAAAACTATCGACCAGCATGAAGTGCTGGTGGACCATGCCGATCCCGTGGCCGATCGCGTCGCGCGGGCTCGCCATCTCGACCGGACGCCCCTCGATCAGAATCTCGCCGGCATCGGCGCGATAGAGCCCGTAGAGGATGCTCATCAGCGTCGACTTGCCGGCACCGTTCTCGCCCACGATGCCGGTGATACTGCCGCGTTCGACCCGCAGCGAGGCGCCGCGCACCGCGTGCACGCTGCCGAAAGACTTGTCGATTCCCCGGAGCTCGATGGCAGCGTCGGCCGTCAGCTCTTGCACGAATTATTGCTCATATAGTCGTGGACGACGATCTGGCCCGAGATGATCGCGGCTTTCGCGGCATCGACCGCGGCCTTCATCTGCTGCGTGATGAGCTTCTCGTTGTCCTTGTCGAGCGCCCAGTCGATCCCGCCTTCCTTGAGGCCCAGCACGTGCACGCCGCCCTTCCACTCGTTGTTCCGCGCCGCCTTGAAGCTGTCGTAGGCCGCGAGATCGACGCGCTTCAGCATCGAGGTCAGCATGTTGCCGGGATGCAGATGGTTCTGGTTGGAATCGACACCGATCCCGAGCTTGCCGCGGTCCTTGGCCGCCTGGAGGATGCCCAGGCCGGTGCTGCCGGCGGCGGCATAGACGACGTCGACCCCGCGATCGAACTGGCCCTTGGCCAGCTCGGCGCCGCGGCCCGGATCGTTCCACGCGGCAGGCGTCGTCCCGGTCATGTTGGTGATCAACTCGGCATTGGGGCTGGCGTACTTGATTCCCTGCTCGAAGCCGCACTGGAAGCGGCGCACCAGCGGGATGTCCATGCCGCCCACGAAGCCGATCTTGCCGGTCTTCGAGGCCATCGCCGCCAGCACGCCGACCAGGAACGAGCCTTCCTGCTCCTTGAACACGACCGACTGGACGTTAGGCAGATTCACCACGCTGTCGATGACGGTGAAGTGGATGTTGGGGAACTCCCGCGCGACCTTCTCGAGGGGGACCGCCTGCGCGAAGCCGACGGCGATGATCGGATCCTGACCGCGCTGGGCGAAGCGGCGCAGTGCCTGCTCGAACTGGGTCTCGTTGCTGGGCTCGAACTCCGCGACCGCGATGTTCGTCTCCTTCTTGAAGCGCTCGGCGCCCTGCCAGACCCCTTCGTTGAAGGACTTGTCGAACTTGCCGCCGGTGCTGAACACGACGGCCGGCTTTATGGCGACGGTCTGTGCCTGCGCGAGGGCACCGAGGCCGACGGCGGCCAGCACGGAGATCAGGGAGCCAACCCAGCGTTTCATTGCCATTCCCATTTTGTTGGCGCGAGTTTGGACCGGGCCGCGTCCCCGGTCTAGACGAAGACAGGGTGACCGGAGACGGGCACGGGACTTGCTATACTACAGCGCAAAGCCGCCCCGGGAGGACACATGGCCGAGTACGATCTCGTCATCCGCAATACGACAATTGCCACGGCTTCGGACGTGGTCAAGGGCGACATCGGGATCGTCGGCGGGCGCGTGGTGGCGCTGGGCGAACGACTCGACAAGGGGCGTCGCGAGATCGATGCCACCGGCCTGATCGCGGTGCCCGGCGGCATCGACGCGCATGTCCATTTCGACCAGGATACGGCCGACGGCTCGGTCTTCTGCGACGATTTCGAGAGCGGCAGCCGCGCCGCCGCGGCGGGCGGCACCACGACCATCATTCCCTTCGCCTACCAGAACAAGGGCCAGCCGCTGCGCGATGCGGTGAACAAGTATCACAAGCGCGCCGAGGGCAAGTCGCTGATCGACTACGCCTTCCACGTGATCCTGTCGGACGCCAGCGAGAAGATCATGGGCCAGGATTTCACCGCCCTGGTCGCCGACGGCTACACCTCGTTCAAGGTCTACATGACCTATGACGACGTGAAGCTGACCGACCGCGAGATGCTCGACGCCCTGGCCGCCGCGCGCCGCGAGCAGGCGATGCTGATGATCCATGCGGAAAACTCCGACTGCATCACCTGGCTGACCGAGCGGCTGGAGCTGAAGGGCATGACGGCCGCCAAGTTCCACGCGACCTCGCGCCCCTTCGTGGTCGAGCGCGAGGCCACCCACCGCGCCATCTCGCTGGCCGAACTGCTCGACGTGCCGATGCTGCTGGTCCACGTCTCGGCCAAGGAAGCCATGCACGAGATCCAGCGGGCGCAGGCGCGCGGCCTCAGGGTCTATGGCGAGACCTGCCCGCAATATCTGTTCCTGAGCGAGGAGGACTTCGAGAAGCCCGGCGAGGAAGGCGCCAAGTGCGTCTGCTCGCCGCCGCCCCGCGGCACGGACAACCAGGAGCATATCTGGACTGGCCTCTCGGCCAACACCTTCCAGATCCTCTCGTCCGACCATGCCGCTTTCAAATTCGACGATGTGCGCGGCAAGAAGCTGCCGGGCGCGGCCCAGAGCTTCCGCAAGATCCCCAACGGCGTGCCGGGCGTCGAGACGCGGCTGCCGCTGCTCTTCTCGGAGGGCGTCAACAAGGGCCGCCTCACCCTGCAGCAGTTCGTGGCGCTGAGTTCGACCAACGCCGCCAAGATCTACGGCCTGCACCCGCGCAAGGGCACGATCGCGGTGGGCTCGGATGCCGACATCGTTCTGTGGGATCCCGAGCGCCGGGTGAGCCTCACCAACTCGATCCTGCACCACAATTGCGATTACACGCCCTACGAGGGACGCGAACTCACCGGCTATCCGGTGATGACCCTGTCGCGCGGCGAGGTGGTGATGGAGGAAGGCCGCATGAGCGGCTCGGCCGGCCGTGGCGTCTTCCAGAAATGCGACCGCCCCGAAGCCGCCCGCCCCCGCGGCCGGCCCCTGATCGATCCGTCGATCTTCAGTTAATCTCCGTCGTCCTGAGCGCAGCGCCGAAGGCGCGTAGTCGAAGGACCTTTTTTCGCTTCAGCATGTCGTGTGTCGGAAAAGAGATCCTTCGACTGCGCCGCCCTTCGGGCGTCTCCGCTCAGGATGACGGGAGTTTGTAGCGTTCCAAAAAATCGACCACATCCGCCACCGCCAGAACCTCGGCATATTTGGCCATCATGTCGTAGAGGTTGGCGAAGTGCGGGCTCTCGTGCTTGTCGGCGACGCACTCCTCGGGAACGATCGTGCGGAAGCTGCGCGAGAGACTGTCGACCACCGTGGCGCGCACGCAGCCCGATGTTGAGCCGCCGGTGACGATCACGGTATCGACCTTGTGGAAGGTCAACAGCGATCCGAGGTTGGTCTCGAAGAAGGCCGACGCCATGCGCTTGTTCATGACGATGTCACGGTCGCGGTCGATTTCGCAGCGATCGTCGAGCTGGGCCCGCCGGTCGCCGGCCGTGATGCTTCGCAACGAAGCCGACATATCGGCACGCGTTCCCCAGACGCCGCAATCCTCGCCCGAATCGAGATAAGCGACGTAAGTCCAGATCACCGGACAACCATGGGCGCGCAACAGCCGCGCCAGACTGTTCACATGCTCGATCTGGCGCGGATCGGTCTCGTAGGCCGTCGCGAACTCGGACGGCCGCGTGTAGGCGTTCTGGAAATCGACGTTCACCAAAGCGGGCTTGGCGCCAAAGCCGAAGCGACGCCGCTGCGGATCGGCTTTCAGCGCCTCGTAGAGCTGGCGCGCCGTCTTGGTCGAGGTTTCCACGCGAACCTGTCCGAGGCCGCAGGTCAGGACGGGACCACGAACCCGTAGCGCAGGTTCGACGGTTCGCGGCCCGCACGCTCATAGTCCGACTTGATCGCGGCGAAGCGGTCGTCGCGCCAGGCGGCTTTCTTGATGTCGTACTTGTACATCTTCGCCGAATTCTCGCCGAAGATCGCGCGCTTCACCGGGCCGTCGGCGCTGCCGAGCGGAGCGAAGCCGAACGTCTTCTGCATGTCCTCGGGAATCTCGAGGCGACGCAGCGCCTCGATCTGCCACTGCGGCGCGCCGGTCCACACCGCGTCGGTGCCCCACACGACATGATCGGCGCCCATGCCCTTGATCAGCATGCCCATCAGCGCCGCGCACAGGCGCGGCTCTGTCACGGTCGTCTGGGCGAAGATCTGGCCGAGGTCGGCGTAGACGTTGCTGACGCCATACTTGGCGGGAATCTCCGCGAGGTCCGAGGTCCAGTCGACCCGGCCGGTCTTCTCGAACTGGTCGTAGCCGCCGGCCGAAGCGCCGGGCGCGCCGGTCCAGCGGAAAGCCGAGTGGTAGACGACGAAGCGGATCTGCGGCCAGTCCTTGGCCGCCTTCCCGACATCGTCGACCGCGGCGTACGGCGTCAGATGCGGCCAGCGCTGCGAGACCGACGGCGGATAGAGGCCCTTGTGCACGCAGACGATGTCGTAGCCCGCCTTCACGATCTTCTCGTAGAACGGATAGACGAGCTTCTCGTCATCCATGCGCCAGGGATGGCGCGCCAGGTCCTTGTTGGTGTTGTCGCCGACCGTGTAGCCCTTCCAGGAGTCGGGCTTCAGGGTCGCGATGCACTTGTCGACCTCGTCCATCCAGCCGTCGTAGCCCGGCGTGAAGATGGCGTGCGACAGGCAGCGCCTGGAGCCGGCCGCCTTGTTCACCTTCTCGCGCGCCTCGGCCTTCATCTCGTTGGTCAGGAACCAGTCCCGCGGATCCTCCGAAGCCGAGCCGCTGACCAGCGCCACCTTGGTGTCGCTGTCGAGATAGATCTCCTTGAACCAGTTCGGATACTTGAGATCGTCGATGGTCTGCGGCTTGTCGACCAGTCCCGGATTCCAGCCGGCCTTGCCCACCGCCTCGCGGCCGCGCACGAAACCTGCGAGTCGCGTGTCGTCGCGCAGGAAGTGCGTGTGCACGTCCATGACGAACTGATCCTTCAGCCCGTCAGCCCGCGCCTGTGCGAGGTCGACGCTCTTGGCCTCCGCCGGCGAGGCGCCATAGAGCGGGCCATAGACCTCGTTCATGGCGACGAAGGCCGTCGCCATGCCGGCTGCGGTCTGGAAGAAGCGCCGGCGCGACAGGCCGTTCTTCTGCCCAAACTCGTCGCCGAGCGCATTCATGCGCGCTTCGACCTTCTTCTGCTGCTCGGTCTGCGGGACCGGCAGGAATTCGTCGCTGGAGACAACCTGGGTCGGTACCGGGGTCGCTTTGCCGGCCAGCCGCGCCGGCAGCAACCCGCCATGTTCCTCGTCGCTCAACATGCCCATGGCGGTCCTCGCGTGAGCTGGGGTTCTACCGGGAGCGCGGCAATGCCGGAGCCCGCACCGCTGTAACTCTATCAAAAAGGTTGCCGCTGGGCTCCCCCGGCCGGCCCCTCACTTCGATTTCGGCGTCGCGGCGACTCCCGGAACGTGATTGAGAACCGAATGGACGAGCCCGCCATCGACCAGCAGCGACTGGCCGGTGATGTAACTGGCCTGCGGTCCCAGCAGGAAGGCGATGGCGTCGGCGATGTCGCCTGGTTTGGCGACCCGGCCGAGCGGCACCATCCTGGCCCGCCCGCGGGCCAGCGTCGGCTTGCTGTAGAT
>JBILYJ010000203.1:0-8373 GCA_044377795.1 Reyranella sp.
CCCATCAGCGCGCCATTGCCGCCCCCGGAGCCGCCGCCGCCACCGGCAAGGCCGACCTCGCGAATGGAGACGACACGGCCGGGGCCACCGACCGGCGTGCTGTAGGCGACCTGAGTCGGCGCTCCGGGCGGAGGGACGTTCGACGGACTGCCATAAACCGGCGCACTCGAACTCACGATGCCGGGCTGGACGGCATTCGACGCACAAGCGCCAAGTCCCGCTGCCAGCACCAGCGGCAGCAGCAGAGGACGCACTCTCGTCGCGATCATGGGGACCCCTCCCGGATCATGATGTGTCGCCCACATATCCGGCCAAATTGCGGCGCGTGGCAAGCGCCGGCGCTAATCGCGCTCGTCGATCCATGCGGCCTGGATCGCTTCGAGGATCTTCTCGTTCGAGCGCCCGGCATCGTCCTCGAAGTCCGGCAGCTCCATCACCCAGCGGTGCAGGTCGGTGAAGCGCAGGTTGACGTTATCGACGTCGGGATGGCGCTCCTCCAACTCGATCGCGATGTCCTGCACGTCGGTCCAGCGCAGCTTGCGGGCCATCGGCCTCTCCTACTTGTCGACCATCATATTGCGGGTCGCCGCCGGCAGCTTGACCACCAGCCCGTCGAGAGCCTCCGTCATGCGGATCTGGCATCCCAGGCGCGACGTGTGTGTGAGACCGAACGCAAGATCGAGCATGTCTTCCTCATCGTCGCTGGCGGGCGCGAGCTTCTCGAACCAGACGTTCTCGACCACGACATGACAGGTCGAACAGGCGAGCGAGCCTTCGCAGGCACCCTCGATGTCGACGTGGTTGCGGTGAGCGATCTCGAGCACCGACAGGCCCAAGGGCGCATCGACTTCCTTGCGCGTCCCGTCCCGCAGGACAAACGTCATCTTCGGCATTTCTCGCTCTCTTGCTCCGCTACTCGCCGACCCGGCTTTCCAGATCGCCCATCGACATGCCCGACAGCGCCTCGCGGATACCGCGGTCCATCCGCCGCTCCGCGAAGGGCTTGGACAGCGTCTCGAGCGCCTCGGCCGCCGCATTGATCTCGTCACGGCTCTCGTCGTTCATTGCCGTTTCCAGCCGTGCCCGCGCCGCATCGATCGCCGAGCGTTCCTCACCCGACAGCAGCATGCCATCCTTCGAGAGGGCCGCCTGCAGCGCCAGAATGCCACGCCTCGCCTCAACCCTCGCCTCTGTCAGGAGGCGCAGGTTCATGTCGGCCTCGGCATTGTCCATGCTGTCGTAGAGCATGTCGGCCATGTCCTCGTGGCTGAGGCCGTAGGACGGCTTCACCTCGACCCTCTGCGCCACGCCGGTCGTCCGCTCCTCGGCCGCAACCGTGAGCAGCCCGTCGGCGTCGACGGCGAAGCTCACCCGGATACGCGCCGCACCGGCCGTCATCGGCGGGATTCCCAGAAGCTCGAAGCGCGCGAGGCTGCGGCAGTCGGCGACCATCTCGCGTTCGCCCTGGACCACATGGATCGACATGGCGCTCTGGCCGTTCTGATAGGTGGTGAAATCCTGCGCGAGCTGGGCGGGAATCGGCGTGTTGCGAGGCACGATCTTCTCGACGATTCCGCCCATCGTCTCGAGGCCGAGCGACAGCGGCGTAACGTCGAGCAGCAGCGTGTCGCCACCGCCGGTCAAGGCCTCGGCCTGCAGCGCAGCTCCCAGCGCCACGACCTCGTCGGGGTCGATGTCGGTGAGCGGCTGCTTGCCGATCATCCCGGCGACCTTCGTGCGCACCAGCGGCACGCGCGTCGAGCCGCCCACCAGCACCACTCCCTCGATGTCCGCCGCGACCATACCGGCATCGGCCAGCACGGAGCGGCAGATCTCGAGCGTGCGCGCCACGTAGGTTTCGACCATGCCCTCGAACTCGTCGCGCGTCAGCGTATGGAAGGACGGCACACCGGCAATCTCGAGACGACCCGAGGTCTGGTCGCGGTCGGAAAGCTGTTCCTTCATATGGCGGGAAAGCGCCAGCGCCGCCTTCACCGCCGTCTCATCGACCTGGTCGGCTAGGCCATCATGCTTGCGCTCATCCAGCATACGCTCGGCAATCGCCCGATCGAAATCGTCACCGCCCAGTGCCGTATCGCCGCCGGTGGCCAGCACCTGGAACACGCCCTTCTCAAGCCGCAGCAGCGAGAAGTCGAAGGTGCCGCCGCCCAGATCGTAGACCGCGTAGAGTCCCTCGGATCCCTTGTCGAGGCCATAGGCCAGTGCGGCTGCCGTCGGTTCGTTGACCAGCCTCAGCACTTCAAGACCGGCCACGCGCGCGGCATCGCGGGTCGCAGTGCGCGCGGCATCGTCGAAATAGGCGGGCACGGTGATGACGGCCCGCTCGACAGGCTTCTCCAGCGCCGCCTCGGCACGCGCGCGCAGCGCCCTGAGGATCTCGGCGGAAATCTCGACCGGCGAGCGCGCCTTGCCGCCGATCCGCAGCTTAACCATGTCGGTTTCGCCGGTACCGGGTTCCACCTCGTAGGGCAGCACGCCGGCCACCGCATGGAGATCGGCCGCGCCGCGACCCATCAGGCGCTTGATCGAGGCCACGACGTTGCGCGGTTCAATGGCCGCCAGGGCGTGCGCTTCGTCGCCGACCAGCACGCCGCCCGCTTCGGGATAGGCCACCACCGACGGAACGAGCGCCCTGCCCGTCTCGTCGTGCAGCGCCGCCGGCGTTCCGTCGCGCGCGATCGCGACCACCGAATTCGTCGTGCCGAGATCGATGCCGACCGCCAGCGAGCCCTCGCCGGCATGCGGCAAGGGCGTTTCGCCCGGTTCGTGGATCTCAAGCAGGGTCATGCGTTCGACCGATCGATATTCATGCGTCGAGCCCGCGCCTCCTCGGCGAACTTGTCGAGGTAGCGCAGGCGCAGGAGCGCCTTTCTGATGGCGGCCCTGTCGTTTGCCAAGAACAAACTCGCAAGCCCCGCCAGCGACTTCTGGACGTCCTGGCGCGCTTCGGCAGCCAGCTTGTCGACCGCGTCCAGCGTGCCGGCATCATGCAGCGCCTCGCGCGCTTCCATGGCTTCCATCAGCAGGTCCGGGTCGTCGATCGTCTTGCCGTCGCCCGGCAGATCCACCCCCGCCATGCCGGCCATGTAGAAAGCGCGGCTCAAGGGGGCCTTCAGCGTGCGATAGGCCTCGTTCAGCGAGGCGGCTTCGGCCGAGGCCCGCGCCCGCTCATCTGCCGGCCTGGAGACGAAGCGATCGGGATGCCACTGTCGCTGAAGCGTGAAATAGGCCCGGTCGAGTGCGGCCACGTCGAGGTCGAGCGCCGCCGGCAGTCCCAGCCGCGCGAAATGATCCATGACCGGGCTTCAGACGTGGAAGGATTCGCCGCAGCCGCAGCGGCCCTTCTCGTTCGGGTTCCGGAACACGAAACCCGACTTCAGCTTCTCCTCCTCGTAGTCCATCTCGGTGCCGATCAGGAACAGCGAAGCCTTCGGATCGACCAGAAGCTTGATGCCCTCGGCCTCGATGACCTCGTCCATCGGCTCCTGCTTGTCGGCGAACTCCAGCGTATAGCTAAGGCCCGAGCAGCCCTTGGTGCGCACGCCGATGCGGACGCCCGCCGTCGGCTTGCCACGACCGTCGATCAGCGCCTTCACGCGCTCGGCCGCGAGCGGCGTCACCGTCATCAGCTTGGGACGGGGACGGCGCGGCCGTGGCGCGGCAGGCGCTGCCGGCTTGGAGGTTTCGGTGGTCGTGGTCATACGATTGGCTCCGAAAATGAGCTACTCGGCCTTCCTGGTCGCCTTTGCGCGATAGTCGGCGATCGCCGCCTTGATCGCGTCCTCGGCGAGGACAGAGCAGTGGATCTTCACCGGCGGCAACGCCAGGTGGCGCGCGATGTCGGTGTTCTTGATCGTCTCGGCCTCGTCGATCGTCTTGCCCTTCACCCACTCGGTGACGAGCGAGCTGGAGGCAATGGCCGAGCCGCACCCGAAGGTCTTGAACTTGGCGTCCTCGATCAGCCCATCGGCGCCGACCTTGATCTGCAGCTTCATCACGTCGCCACAGGCCGGCGCGCCGACCAGGCCGGTGCCGACATCCTCGGCGGTCTTGTCGAACGAGCCGATGTTGCGCGGGTTCTCGTAGTGATCGATCAGCTTCTCGCTATAGGCCATGTCTCTCTCCTCAATTGTCGAGCAGCGCCCGATACGTCAGTGGGCAGCCCACTCGATGGACTTAATATCGATGCCTTCCTGGGCCATCTCCCAGAGCGGGCTCATCTCGCGCAGCTTGTTGACGTGGCGAACCAGCTCGTCGACTGCCGTGTCGACCTCATGCTCGGTCGTGAAGCGGCCGAGGCCGATGCGCAGCGAGGTATGGGCCATCTCCTCCTCCACGCCGAGCGCGCGCAGCACATAGCTGGGCTCGAGCGAGGCGGACGTGCAGGCGGAGCCGGAAGACACCGCCAGGTTCTTGATGCCCATCATCAGCGACTCGCCTTCCACATATGCGAAGCTGATGTTGAGGTTGCCCGGAATGCGGTGTTCCAGATCGCCGTTGACGACGATGTCCGTGAGCTTGGCGCGCAGCCCGTTCAGCATGCGCTCCTGCAGTTTCTTCAGCCGCTTGGCCTCGTCGTCCATCTCCTTCATGCAGATCTCGGCCGCCTCGCCCAGACCGACGCAGAGCGGCGTCGGCAGGGTCCCGGAACGGAAGCCGCGCTCCTGTCCGCCGCCGACGATCATCGGCACCAGACGCACGCGCGGCTTGCGCCGGACGTAGAGCGCGCCGATGCCCTTGGGCCCGTAGATCTTGTGGCCCGAGATGCTCATCAGGTCGATGTTGAGCGCCTCGACGTCGAGCGGGATCTTGCCGGCGGCCTGGGCGGCATCGGTATGGAAGAACACCTTCCTCTCGCGGCAGATCTTGCCGATCTCGGCCAGTGGCTGGATGACGCCGATCTCGTTGTTCACCGCCATCACCGAGACGAGGACGGTCTTGTCGGTGATCGCCGCGCGCAGCACGTCGAGGTCCAACAGCCCGTCCTGGCGGACCGGCAGATAGGTTACCTCGAAGCCCTGCTGCTCGAGATGGCGGCAGGTATCGAGGACGCACTTGTGCTCGGTGACCGTGGTGATGATGTGGTTCTTGCGGTCCTTGTAGAACTCGGCCACGCCGCGGATCGCGAGGTTGTTCGACTCGGTGGCGCCGGAGGTGAAGATCACTTCCTTTTCGTCGGCACCGATCAGCTTCGCGACCTGGGCCCGCGCCTTCTCGGTGCCCTCCTCGGCTTCCCAGCCATAGGCATGGCTGCGCGACCCCGAATTGCCGAACTTGTGGGTAAAGTACGGCATCATCGCCTCGAGGACCCGCGGATCCATCGGCGTCGTGGCCTGATAGTCGAGATAGATCGGCTGGTCGTTGCGCCGGATTTGGGTAATGGCTGTCATGCTAACCCCTCGTTACTCCTACGCTGCCCTGGCCCTAGAATCGGTGTGGGAAATATCCGACTGTCTTACTCGGATATATAGGTTCTGCCATGCCGCGATCAAGCGTTCGATGTGGGCGGCTTCGCTATTCCAGCCCAGACTGATGCGGGTCGCGCAGCCGGCCTCCGCCGCCGGCACGCCCATCGCCTCCAGAACCGGCGACCGCTGCACCTTCCCGGATGAACAGGCTGCCCCGGCACTGATACAGACACCGGCAAGATCGAACGCCATGACCTGCGTTTCGGCAGGTACGCCCGGCATCGAAATGCACGTCGTGTTGACAATCCTGCGTACCTTTACACCGAAAACTTTGGCGCCCGGCGCAATCTGGACAAGAGAAAATTCGATGTGATCGCGGAGGGCTGTCACATCGAGACCGCAAGCCGCCTGCGCGGCAGCGGCGCCGAAGCCGGCAATGCCCGGCACATTCTCGGTACCCGCACGGCGATTGGATTCCTGCCCGCCGCCACGACGATCGGGCCGCAGCGCCGCGCCGCCGCGGACCACCAGCGCACCGACGCCCGTCGGGCCGCCCAGCTTGTGAGCGGAAAGGCTCAGATAGTCGACGCCGAGACCATGGAGGTCGACCGGCATCTTCCCCGCCCCCTGGACGGCATCGCAATGGACCAGCGCGCCGGCCGCCCGCGCCAGGCGCACGACTTCGGCGATCGGCTGCAGCACGCCGGTCTCGTTGTTCGCCAGCATCACAGACACCAGGGCCGGCTCGGCCGAAGCCGCGAGCGCGCGCTCCAGGGCCGCGAGATCGAGAACACCGTCGCCATCGACCGGAAGGATTTCCGCCTGCGGCACGGCACGGCGCACGCTGTCATGCTCGATGGCTGACACCAGCACCCGCCGCCGCCCGGCACCCGACAGCGCCAGATTGTTGGCTTCGGTGCCTCCCGACGTGAAGATCGTCTCGGCCGGCAGTGCGCCCACCAGGGCAGCGACTTCGCGGCGAGCCTTGTCGACGATCGCCCGTGCCTTGCGCCCCACCCCGTGGACCGACGACGGATTGCCGCCTGCCCGCAGCGCTTCAACCATGGCATCGAACGCCGCCGGCCTCAGCGGGCTGGTGGCATTGTGATCCAGATAGGCGGGGGCCGACATCGGACGTTCCGGACTAACTGGCCGCGGCCATCGGGGATTCGGTGTTCGCCGCAGCAGGCGCCTCGAGGAAGCGGGGCGCGAGCTTGCGCTCCAGCACGTCGAGCAGGGTCACAGAGCTCAGGAACAAATGAATCTGGTTGCCGAGTTCTTCCCACAGGTCGTGCGTCAGGCACTTGCTGCGGTCGGCCCGGCAGCCTGTGGCGCCCATCTCGGTGCAGCGCGTCGCGCTGATCGGCTCGTCGACCGCCAGGATGATTTCCGACACCCTCGTGTCCGCCGAGCCCCTGGCCAGGCGATAGCCGCCGCCGGGACCGCGTACGCTCTTCACCAGGCCCGCCCGCCGCAGACGGGCAAACAGCTGCTCCAAGTATGACAGGGAGATTTCCTGACGGGTGGCGATATCCGACAGGGAAACCGGCTTTACCTGGGCGTGGCGCGCCAGATCGACCATCGCCATGACGGCGTAACGTCCCTTGGTGCTGAGCTTCACAGCATCCTCCTCACGACCGGAATCGGCCGGTCTTCGCTATGGAAACGCCAAAAGTTCTTGAAAACCAAGGCGTTGCTACGATATGCCAGCGCCCCAGACAGGGGTTCTAGGCAAAACCAACTGCGCAGCTCGGATTTAATTAATCCTAGTGGGTTGGTCAAGTATCGAGAATCCCCACCAAACAACCGCCAGATCGGTTACGACCAAAGGGTCGATCAGGGTGAAGAACCGGAGTCTCGATGCCTGACGTGATGTTCACCGGCCCCGAAGGTCGCCTTGAGGGTCGCTATCACCAGAGCAAGGAAGAGCGCGCGCCGATTGCGCTGATCCTTCATCCGCACCCGCAGTATGGCGGGACGATGAACCACAAGGTCGTCTTCTCGCTGTTCCATGTTTTCGTGAATCGCGGGTTCTCGGTGCTGCGCTTCAACACGCGCGGCGTCGGCCGCAGCCAGGGACGCTTCGACAACGGCATGGGCGAACTGTCCGATGCTGCCGCGGCGCTCGACTGGCTGCAGGGCATGAACGCCGACGCCAAGTCGTGCTGGATCGCCGGCTACTCGTTCGGCGCTTGGATCGGCATGCAGCTGCTGATGCGCCGGCCCGAGATCGACTGCTTCGTCTCGGTGGCGCCGCCGGCCAACTCCTACGACTTCGCCTTCCTCGCCCCCTGCCCGTCCTCCGGCCTGATCGTCGGCGCGGAGAAGGACGAGGTCGTGCCGCAAGCCGACATCCAGAAGCTGGTGGCACGCCTGTCGTTGCAGAAGGGCATCACGGTCGAGTCCCGCACCATCAAGGGCGCCAACCACTTCTTCCACGACTCGCTCGACAAGCTCGCGGTCGATGTCGACAGGTACGTTACCAAGAGCCTGCTCAATCCACCGGGTCGCGCGACGAGCAACAAGGAGCCCTGATCAGGGCTACTTGATCAAGGATCGCTAAGCCGGCCACCCGTCATCGGACGCGGCGCGCCGGTGGTCCCTGGAAACGTCAGCGGCAGCCCGCGCAGGGAACGCACCGCAAGGAACGCGAAGGCCTGTGCCTCCAGGGCATCGCCGTCCCAACCGAGATCCTCTGCCGTCACCACCCTGGCCGCCGTTTCCTCTGCGATGGCCCGCATCAGCGTCGGATTGCGCGCGCCGCCCCCACAGATCACCCACTGCGACACCGGCGCCGGAAAGTGCCTGGCCGCCAGCGCGATGGCGCGGGCGGTGCCTCGCGTAAGCGTGGCCGCCCCGTCGACGACGCTGAGGCCTTCGGCCCATGCGTCGTTGAAGTCGCCGCGATCGAGCGACTTGGGCGGCGCCTTCGCAAAGAAGCGAT